>JBGTRP010000189.1:0-10475 GCA_041940685.1 Acanthopleuribacteraceae bacterium | reverse complement strand
CTCCTTGGAATAAGGGTCGGCCTGTAGGCGGGTTGTTCTCGTGCATCCGCGGCCGCCTCGAAACCGGATGCCAGCTTGATCAGCAGGGGCTCGCTCCAGGCGGGGCCCATGAAGGTGATTCCCAGGGGCAGGTCGAACGCATTGCCCGCGGGTACGGTCACCAATGGATAACCGGCAACCGCGGCAAAAGAAGAGGTTCCGAACTGAAAACTGTCGCCGGTGACCAGATCACTGGGCCAGGCGGGGGAGTTGGTGGGCGCCACCAGCGCATCCACGTTGAAATCGGCCAAGGCGGCATCGATACCGAGCTCACCGGCGAGCATGGGACCGCGAACAAGGGCGTCCAAGTAGTCGGCTTCACTGAAAAATTCTGCCTGAGAGAATTCAAACCACTCCTGGCCGAAATACAAGAGCTCCCGATTGGCATTGGCGAGGTTGAACGCGATGACCTCGGCCATATTACTCACGGGTAGGCCGGTCCGCGTGGCCAGGTAGGCATTGAGGTCGCGCTTGAACTCGTAAACCAGCACGATGACCTCGGAGGAATCGTTATTGAAGTCGTTGAATGAAGGAATTTCCACATTGACGACCTCGGCTCCCGCGGCCGACATCACGGCCAGCGCATTTTCAAAGGCCACGGCGGTTTCATCCGTGAGTCCGCTGAACTGGCGAACCACGCCAATCCGGGCCCCCTGGAGGCCGGTTGAATCGAGAAAGCTCGTGTAATCCGAAAAGGAGTTGCCATCGCTGGCCGCGGTTTTCGGATCGCGCGGGTCCACACCGGTCAACGGGCCGAGCACGGCGGCCGCATCGGCCACGGTTCGGCCATGAACGCCGACCGTGTCCTGGGTGGAGGAGATCGGCACCACACCCGCTCGACTGGTGAGGCCTACCGTGGGTTTGATGCCCACGACGCCGCAGGCGGAGGCCGGACACACCACCGAGCCATCGGTTTCCGTTCCCAGCGCGGCCGCGCAGAGATTGGCGGAAACCGCGGCGGCGCTACCCGAGCTCGAACCGCAGGGGTTTCGATCGAGAATATAGGGATTGTTGCACTGTCCTCCGACGCCGCTCCATCCGCTGGAGGAATTGAATCCGCGGAAATTGGCCCACTCGCTGAGGTTGGTTTTGCCGAGGATGATCGCGCCGGCGGCGCGCAGGCGCTCCGTCACGGTGGCATCTTGCGGCGCGGGCGTACCGACCAACGCCAACGAACCCGCGGTGGTCTGTTGATTGTCGCCCGTATCAATATTGTCTTTCAAAAGGATGGGGATTCCATGAAGCGGACCGCGCGCGCCCTGTTGTGCGCGCTCCTCATCCAGGCTTTGTGCAATTTGAAGCGCATCCGGGTTGGTTTGCAGCACCGAATTGAGGCCCGTTCGCTGATCGATGCCCCGAATGCGGGCCAGATAAAAATTCACCAATTGAACCGCGCTGAGCTGGCCCGCCGACATCAGCCCCTGCAGGCTTGCGATGGGCGCCTCGGTTAGCGCAAATCCATGGCTGAGCTTGGAAAGTTGCCGATCCAAATCGGCGCCGTGCGCGGCGCCGGCCACGAGCGGCGCACCCGCACCCGCAAGGCCCAAAAAGGAGCGGCGCGAAAATCCGAACGGTTTGGACCCCGAGGCGGTTGCATGATGATGGTTGGTGGAGTCACTGGTCTTTTTTCTGGACATATTTTCCCCCAATTCTCAAATTCCTTGAAATGTTGTGGTTTGGTGGTTGTCCGGCTCATCCGAGTGTATTGTATTTGAATATACCATCACGGTTCTCCGGACGCCACTTTTGCCAAAACGGATCAAGCCAAGCTCGAAGGTAAGGACCTTTTCATGCCATACCGCCTGGTCAAGGCTCGTGGACACCGAAGTTTCAATAGGGGTGACTCGCGAGAAGACCCGAATATAGAATCGAGTTGGTTTCCCGACATTTGGAATAAGCCGCTCGTTTGGATGCGGGGAAGTTGCGTTGCTCGCTTTTTAAAGGCCCAGCTTTTTGCGAACCCGCAGGGTGCGCCAAGCCAATCCGGGATGCGTGAGCATCCAGCGCAATTGGCCCCGCCAGGAACGCGAGGGCAACACATTGTTGAAGGTAATCAGCTTGTGGTTGACCACTTGGCCCGAAGCGTTGAAATGCCATATTTCCATCCCAAAGCTCCGGCGGTGACCGTACATGCGGCCCTTCCATTCGTTGACGATGCCGCCAGCTTCATCGCGGTAAGAAAACGACTTCTTTAACCTGAATTGGGGAAAGATTTCGAAAATGGCGGTCCAGGCCTTGGCGATTTGATCGGGACCGTGAAAGGCCTCGTAAATACCGTCCGTCCAACATTCCAGAATCGCGTCCTCGCTGTAACAGCTCATGGCCGCTTGCAGGTCCCGCTCATTAAAGGCGGACTCGGCATTGGCCACAAAGGCCCGCGCGTCTTCCGGCATCATGGCAACGCTCCCTTGGCCGCATTCTGGGTCGCGATCCTAACCGATTCGGGAAAGGTCTATTTGCCTAAGGATTATACACCATGGAGGCTCGCGGGTCAGCGCAGGGTAGAATCGCCGGAATCCTCAACCTCGCCCTGTGAGCTTCTGCCGGATTGGGTGGATTTGGGCAGACGTTCTCGCTCGCCCTGCAAAAGACCGGTCATCCAAGGTCCGAACAAGGACATATCCACGATAGGGCTCATGCGCTCGGGGTCTTTCCAGAGACCAATGGTTTCCCTCGGGTAATCCAGCTTGCGAATATGGACCTGGAGCTTGTGAAGAGAATAGGACAATCGGGCGCATACCTCGTTAAGGAAAAACCACCCGTTTTGACGCAACAGGGTCTCCGCGTCCCAATGAAGGGGAATCGGGCGGGCCCTCGGCGCAAGGATGCGTTGGTAGAAGGGCGCGAAAACCGACATCCGCACGATCCATTGCCCCCACATTTTGCGAATGCCCATCAGGCGCCAGATATCCTTATCCGCCGCGATCCAATCCTGAACCAACCCCTTGAGCTTGCCGGAATCGATATCGAGCGTCTTCACGACTTCTTCCAGGTAAAAGATCCCCGACTGGCGCAACATCGCCTCGGGCGACCAGCGTTGTTCCTGGTTTTCGAGATGGGAGTCTTTGTCGTCCATGAAAGGATTAGAATGATGATCGACCATCCGGGCCTCCTGGTTTAAGCCACGAACCATCCGTGATGGGGGAGTCAACCACGATTTGGCGCCATGAGAACTATAATTCACATTCTGTGATAGGGCCGGGCGCTTGTCAACCTTTATTTCGCGGAGGTTGGAAAAGCAAGCTTACCGGAAAACCGCGCCAACCCCTATACCGCAAGCGAAGCGGGCTCCATTTGGAAACTTTCCGCGGTAAATGGTTCGCTTTCCAGAATGCGAAAGACGCAACGGCCTTCTCCATCCTGAAAGCGTTCCTCCCGCATCACCCTCACGCCCAGAAGCTTGGAGAGAAAATACACCGAGCTGCTACAGATCACGGGTCTCTTCATGGCGATGCCCAGTAGGGGACAATTGTGCTCGATGAGCCGGTAGCCTCGCTCATCACGCTCCACTTTCACATAAGGATCGCCTTCCCAGTAAAGGTTCTTCATGGCCTCCAGCTTTTCGGCCAGGCTGAGGCCATCCAGCTTCCCGGCAAAAGCCTGAATGCGCTTCTCGGTAAATTGGGCCAGGATCTCCAAGGCCCCTTCCTCACCCTTGGTTTCGGTGATGGTATCCAACAGGGTCACAAAAAGCTGGTCGTAATGCTTGGGAAAGAGGTGCTCGCCGGCGAGTGTGAGATGAAAGGAAAGGGAGGGTCGGCCCGACTTGCCCTGATGGTCCTTTTTCGTGGGCTTGCCAACAACCCAGCCCTCGTTTTTGAGTTCCAGCAATTGGCGGCGAACCGCTTCCGGGGAAAGTGAAAGATGGGACGCCAGTTTTCCGATATCACCACGGCCATGTTCTTTCAGGAAGAGAATAATATTCCTTTTGGTTTCCGCCAAATATGCCAGTCCCGTCATATTCAAATAATCTACACGAAAAACAACTTGAAAATAAAGGATTTCCTCGTTTTCGTCACGGGATTTGGATTGCAGAAGAGGTTCGTTCCGGCTCCTTGCTTGAGAAAGGGAAATTTCAGAAATCCATTCCTACGACAAAGCGTATTTTGATTGCCGACTACGAAAGGCTGTCGAAAGAGAACGACCCCGAGCAAAAAGAAGAATCGGCGCGCTTCATCGAGGAAAAGCGGTCATGTTTCGCATCCAAATTCGTCTTCGCGTCGAACAAAGAAATGGTTGGGGCGATGCGGGCCGGAAATGGGGCGATTCCCCCAAACCGCGCATGACCAGGTCCGCCCGCCCTGACGTATCACGGCGTAACCGTGATGGAAACTCCAGTCTGATCCAACTTCGGCGGATGAGCCCTGGTCGGGATCGTCACCCCCATGGCCTTCCCTTCCGGGACTCTTCCTCCGATTTTATACGGAGTCAGTCGGCTAATTCTCCGAGGATTCCTCCCGAACCTGGTAACCGCAACGCAACATGGCGCTACCGAAATAGGGATTGCTGGTAGTTTCTCCTTTTTGCAGCCAATCAGCGCCCTTGTTATCGAAAGCCATGGGACAACGATAGCGGCTGAACCCCTCCGGCCGCGCCGCCTCGGCAAGGCTGATCATACAGGTGGACACCTCTTCGAAATGGGCGCGCATGTCTTCCATATTCGAGGCGGTTTGAGCGGCGCCCGCGGCTTTTTGCAATTTGGGACGCTGGTCGGTCCAAGCCCGAGTAACCGCATCGGCCAACTTGGCGCCGCCAACCTTACCCAAGGTGGCAAGCAGGGAACCGGCCGCCTTCTTGGCCGATTGAAAATCATCGCCGGCCAAGGCGCTTTGCAATTGGTGGTATTGCTCGAAAAGCGGGGCCATGGCGTCGGCCTCTCCCGCGCGCGCCAATCCGGCAAAAACAAAAATGGATAACAGAAGACTGGGCTTCATGGAGCACTTCCTTTCATGATATTTCGGTTAAGAAAAGTGGAAAAAACCCGGATCGACCGGATGAGAACAACCCGGCAGAAGATATAACAAAACGGGGATGCCTCCCATTCCAGGCTAGGCCCGAATGGGATGGATTGTCAACCCCGCCATGGTTTTCGACAGTCTTCTAGCCGGAGCCTAAGGCGACGCGAAAACGCGACAACCGAGACCGCGGTCGAATTCTCAAGCAGGGAATTTTTGGCTGCTCTTCATTGTTTTTGCTCGATGGATGCTGGGGCGCGCCAGACGCTCTCCACGCCGTGGTAATACTATAAAAGCCTCGCTCGCCGGGACATGAGGAACCCATGGATCAGACGCGCTGGTTACGGCACAAACTGAGAAACGCATCACAAACGCTGTTATTGGTAGGCGCGATGGCCGGACTGCTGGGCGCCTTGGGATGGTTGCTCGGCGGCGCGGGATTGGCCTTGACCGCGCTGATCGTGGTGGGATTGCTCTACATATTCAACCCCTTTGTATCGCCACGCTTAATCCTGAACATGTACCAGGCGCGACCCATTTCCTATAGCGAGGCGCCACGGCTGTACGCGATTCTGGAGACGCTTGCCGAACGGGCGGCATTGCCGGCAACGCCCGCGCTTTACTATCTGCCCAGCGATGTGCTCAATGCCTTCGCGCTCGGCCGCAGGGACCATTCGGTGATCGCGTTGTCCGACGGGATTCTTCGGGGTTTGGACCTCCGCGAGCTCGCGGGCGTTTTGGCGCACGAGGTCAGCCATATCGCGCATAACGACATCAGCATCATGGGTTTCGCGGATCTCTCCAGCCGTTTGACGCGTTTTCTCTCCCTGGCGGGTCAAGTTTTGCTGCTGCTCAACCTGCCTCTGCTGTTGCTTGAGGGCTTCCACTTCCCCTGGCTGCTTATCGCTTTCCTGATCTTGGCGCCCAGCCTGAGCGCGCTGGCTCAACTGGCTCTGTCGCGGGCGCGGGAGTACAACGCGGATTTGGAGGCGGCTCGGCTGATGGGCGATCCGGGCCCCCTTGCCTCGGCTCTGGCAAAAATGGAGGCCTATCAGGGTCACTTTTTTGAGCAGATCCTTTTACCGGGAAGGCGCCTTCCTGAGCCTTCGCTGTTGCGAACCCATCCGCCGACCCGGAAAAGGGTTGAGCGCCTGGTGGAGATGGGCCACCGTCCGCCACCGGGGTTTCGCGATCTTCACGCGCCCCTGACCAGGCTCGGGGAGGATTTGTATTATCCCCGACTGGCGCGGGCGCGCCTGCGGCCGAGATGGCATATCAACGGGCTTTGGTTTTAATTGAAGGCATCAAGCATCGTTGGGCAGCGATAAATTCTCCCATTCCAGATTCTGCTTGCCGTACAGCGCGCGGAAATTGTCCGCGGTCTGTTTGATGACGCGCTCGAACACCAGGCCTTTGATGCCCGCCACCGCCCTGCCAACCTCAACGACGAAGGCCGGCTCATTGCGCTTGCCCCGATAAGGGACCGGAGCGAGGTAGGGGCTGTCGGTTTCAATGAGCAGCCGTTCGAGCGGAACGCGCTTGACGACCTCGCGCAACGCTTCGGCGTTCTTAAAGGTGATGATGCCCGTAAAACCAATATGGTAACCCATATCCAAAAGCGCATCCGCCATGGCCGCGCTACCCGTGAAACAATGCACCTGCCCTCCCCGCGAAACCGGATTGGCGCTCAGAACTTCCAACGTTTCCGGCTCGGCGTCACGGGTATGAATCACCACCGGCAGGCCCAGGGATTCCGCTCTTTTCAGTTGCAGAGCAAAGGCCACTTTTTGGATTTCACGCGGGCTATTGTCGTAGTAAAAGTCAAGACCCGTTTCTCCCCAGGCGAGAACCTTGACATGTTTGGTCAAGGCCTCGATCTCGTCCAACACCCCCGCATTCACGCTGTCCGCATCATGGGGATGAACGCCAACCGAGGCGTAGATCCCCGGAAAGCGCTCGGCGAGCGCGACAACCTCGCGCGACTCCTCCAGATTACAACCTACCTGAAGGAGGTGACGATTGCCCGCCTCAACGGCGCGGCGAATGACCGCGTCCCGGTCTTGCTCGAAACGCGGACCGTAAATATGGCTGTGAGAATCAATCAAACCGTTGCTCCATGTGGCCGGGTCTAAGATTTGAGCCTGGACTCAATTTCGGATTCCAGCAGGGATACGCCCTCCTCGTCCTTGCCATTGGTGCGGAAGACCACGTTTCCATCCGGGGCCACCAGGAAATAGGTGGGAAAACCGGGCACCTCCAACAGGTCGATTACATAACCCATGGAATCGAAATAAAAATGCTCGGGTTGCTCCACGTCCTGGAAGAATTTCTGCAATAGGCTGTACTGGCTGGCGAATTCCGATCCGTTCTCGAAATTGACGGAAAGGGTCTTCAAACCCCTGTCCCGATAATGTTCCTCAATCGAACGGATTCGGGACCAAACCTCGGGCTCCGCGCCGCAGCAGGTGGACCATACCTGGATCAGGGTCAACCCATCGATGGTCATGGTGGATGACTTTTTGTTCATGTCAAAGACCATAATATCCTTGGGAAAGGGGTACTTTTCGTAGGAGTAGGACGGGCCTTTTTTTGGCTGAAGCTTGATTTGATAGTCCTGGGCCCAGGCCGACAAGCCGAGCAGGATCACGAAACAAAACGCATTCAAGTTTTTCATATGTCAATCCTCGATCTTTTGCCGACCGGCATAGCCCTCGTTGTAGCCATGCCGGTAGGATATGGTTTTTTCGGGATATTCCCAACAAAAGTAGTCTTTTCCGCTGTCGAAATCGACGAGAAAGGGTTGTTTCGGAATGGCGCCGAGTTTGGCGACGGTCTCGGCCCAATGCTGTATAATCTGGTTGACTCGCGCCAGCGCGTCCTGGCGGTCTTCAGCCTTGCGTTGAACCTCGAATACCTTGGATTCCGCCTCCTGTGTCGCCTCGCGAATCCAGGGGATCATGGCGCGGGCGGTTTCCAAGGTAAAAGTTTTGGTTTCATCCATGAAAGAGTTCGCTCCCGCGTGATAAGGGTTCGCCCATGATCAAAACGGCATCACCTCTAAAAATGATCGTATGCAAAGGGCCCTCGTGCAGTCTGCTGGGCGGAGAGGCCTTGGTGGAATGGTGCAGGGACCTCGAGGCCGCCGGGCTTCCGGTCGAGTACGGGGTGTCGGGTTGTACCGGAAACTGCACGGAGTCCCCGGTGGTTGAATGGAATGGCCGCTACCTGACTGAATGCAGCCCGGAAAAGCTGACCGAGGAATTGATCCGCACCGAGCCCTTTTAAGGGAGGCGCGGCTCCCCGGCGTGGACCGGGCGGGGTTCGGCGCCCAAACGAGGGACACTTGGCTTTTTGCATCGGCAATCCTCGGTCTCCCCTTACGCTGATCACGGTTTTTGGGCCAATGTCGCCACGCCGAGGCCGCCGATTTGGTAGATGGTTGTTCCTTTTTTCACCGACTCGGGGTCGAAAGCCTCGCCCTTCTCCTCGGCTAAATGGCGATAATAGCCTACCGCCTGTTCGCGGGTAAGATCGAACTTATAAACGGTCCCCTCGGCAAAAACCTCTTTTCCCACCAGCTTTTGCTCGAAGACAATCTCGCCGTCCTTGACCTTGACACGCAGCTTTTGGCCATCCGCGTCCAGGTCCAGCCAGCATCCCGCCTTGGGGCATACCTCGGCCACCTTGCCTTTCACCCGCACCACGCGGTCCAGGTACGCCTCGGGATCGGCCATCAAGGTTGCTATGGAGACCAGTGGAGTCTCCGCTTTTATCGGCGCGCCGTATTGAAGGGGCTCTCCCCAAAAACAAAACAATAAAACAAGAATCATCGCTATCGCTCCTGCTTGGCAAAGGTTTGGAGAATTATAGGGGTTTGTTTCTTTAGCTGGTGGCGTTTTTCAGTTGGGCGACGAATTTATAGCCGATCGTGGGGATGGTTTGAATGATGCGGTTCTCGTTTTGGTCATCCAACTTGCGCCGAATCCGCGCGATGTGGGTGTCAATTGTGCGCGTGGTGGCATTGGAGGTGTATCCCCAGACCGCGTCGAGAATTTGCCGCTTTTCAATGGCCTGACGCGGCCGGAGTACGAGGTATTTGAGCAATTGAAACTCTTTTTGGCTGAAATGGGTTTCCCGGCCCTGTTTCTTGACGATGTAATTGGCCAGATCCATTTCGATATCGAGAAATTTCACCGTGGTAGCGGCGTTCACCGGCGCCAGGTTGCGACGCAGCAGCGCCTTGACGCGCGCCAGGAATTCTCCCAAACCAAAGGGCTTCGTGAGGTAATCGTCGGCGCCCAGCTCAAAGCCGATAACCTTGTCCATCTCCGTGGATTTAGCGGTCAGCATCATGACGGGTACGTTTTGGTTCATGGCCCTTATTTTTTTGAGCAAGCTCAATCCATCCATTCCGGGAAGCATTATATCGAGGATCACCAGTTCATAATCATCACGCGAAAAAAGCTCCCATCCCCGCGGACCATCCCCCGCTTCCACCACCTGATGCTCCTCAAATTCGAGGTTGTGAACCAGGGAGAAACGCAGATCTTTTTCATCCTCAACAAGCAAAATTTTGGCCATGTCGTCCTTCGCGAACGGAACCTTCCATCTCCACGAAGCATCCATTATAAAAGGGTCCTGGCCTTTTTCAAGATCCCCCGCTGGAGAAACCGGCCCTATGAAGTATGCCGAGCGGCGCACGACCCAATATTCGTGTTCGACTCGGCTCAGAGCTGTCCCTCGGACCGATGCGCCGTCAGCCGTCCGGGAAGGCCGGCGCTACCGGTATCTTAGCATTCGAAGTCTGAGCGGCGGGCTGCCATCCGCTGGAATGGCGTTCTAATGGACCCCGGCGCGGGTCGCCTCACGGCCAAGTCGTCAGGGGGTATGCTTTTTTACGGAGAGTTGGTTTCCAGAGCTCGGGGACTCGACATACACCATACTTTCGCTCCAAATATCGTCTCCCGTGGCCGTATCCGTCAAAACAAAAGTCAATTTACCGGCCACCGCGCCATCGGCCGCTTTCGGTTCGCTCTCGGCCTGCGCTTCCAGCCGCGAGAGGTGACCGCTCAGCAGGTATCGGCTTCCCATATCGCGAGCGTATTCCAACATGCGGGACCGGGGGATGCGTTCGATGGCCTGATACCCCATCTCACGCTCAAATTGAACGCGGTATTCATCTCGGTAGAGCCGCATGCCCTTGCTCTCGGCTAGCCACGTCTCCGTGCGCTCCAGAATGCGGAAGGGGTCCACTCCCGAACCGGGCTTGGCCTCAATGCCGTAAACCATCACCAGCGGCAGGTCTTCCCCCCTCGCCGCGTACAGCTTCAACATTCGGTTGAGCAGAGGTGGGACCGCATCCACGGCCGATAGGGGCCGCTCGTGGCGGGAGGTGCCCGTTTGGACGTCCTTGCCGGGAACCTGAAATTCCCAAGGCAACATTACCGTTAAGCTCAATAGGATGATCGGTAGCATTTCCGC
>JBGTRP010000188.1:0-10510 GCA_041940685.1 Acanthopleuribacteraceae bacterium | reverse complement strand
GATCGTCAAGGGGCGCCTCGGGTATCGGGTAGGTTATCGGTTTTGGCAGCAAGCTTTCCCGACATGATCCGCTCCTGAAAAGCATCACGGCCACCCCGCATGATACCTCTTGCATCCGAGGCGAAGCCAGCGCAAGAAGGAAATGGAGGTGTCGGGGCCAGGCCATCATGAAGATCGTTCATTGCGGTGGGATTGGGGCCAGGCCATTCGGTCGAGAGGTTTTGTGGTTCATCTTGGATTGCCAGGCGCCATCTCGCGTTTCCAACGGCAAGCATGCTAAAAAGGAACACCCGAATCCGGCAAAGGAGTGAAACCGGCATGCACGATGATTTCCTGGAGCGCGTGGAGAGAGGGTTTTCCGGTCAGGGCTTTATGTCCTTTATCGGCGCCAGGCTGACGAGGGTGGAAATCGGTGTTTGCCATATCGCCGTCCCATTCTCCGAGCAATTGACCCAGCAGCACGGCTTCTTTCACGGCGGCCTTACCGCGACCCTCGCCGACAACGCGGCGGGTTTCGCGGGTTACACCCAAATGAGCGCCGACGAACAGCCCCTCAGCGTGGAATTCAAAATCAATTTCGTGGCGCCGGCGGAGGGTCAAAAACTGGAGGCGCGGGCGCGAGTCGTCAGAAATGGCCGCCGGCTGAAGCATGTCCAAGTCGAGGTGTTTGCATCACGGGACGCGGAAGAACGTCTCGTGGCCGTGGCCCTGGCCACGATCGCCGCGACCCATGGCGTAAAGGAACCACCGCCGACCCGCGATTGACCCCTGGAGCGCCGCCCATTTTCCGTGTCATGCCAAGGTTTCGGTCCGCATTTTTTATTTTCTTTGAACCTTATCGGAAGATGGCCTTACTAACTTCCATACAAGAGCAGTACATGTTTCCCGGTCGAAGCCGCTTTGGGGTCTTTTCCAACAGCGCACTTCGACCGGAATTTTTTCACGCCGGCGCCCGCCCCATGTGGGGGCCTCGGATTTTATTGGCCACACCAAATATGGCGTTTCCCTCATGGGCTACGAGGTGGTGGCGATGGATGAGGATTATGCCGGCAAAAGCGAGGTTCGCAAATGGTTGAGGCGGACCGCCCAGCGGCTCGAGAACGGATTGAAAAACCGAATCGAGGGAACCTCTTGGCAGCCCTTCGACCCCAAGAAAATGGAGGACGCGGTCAACCGTCTCAGGGGAGACGTATTCGGGACGCCCGGCTCGTTTATCGTAACCGGCAGCAGTATCGTGGATCTGTTCTGGGCGATTGGCGATTGGTTTGCCGATTACTTTATTGGCCAGAGTGGGCCGCGGTTTTTGGGCGTGGATCGAAATACCCATGCGGCGCTACCCGCCTCGGTGAGGCCGATGGTCGCGCCGCTGATGGCCGGAACCCCATCCTTGACGCTCACCAGCGCGGGCGGCGCCTACCGGCTGGCATTCACACTCCGGGAGACCCGGGCGTTTAATCTCGTGTAGCCCATTGCAGGGCCCAGCGTAATCCACGTACCCACACCCTCATAGGGTGGGCGTCTCAGCCAAGGAGCAACGAACGGGAGCCAGGCCATTTTGCCGCACCCCCAGAAAAGAAAACCGGGCGTCCCGAAATTCGCTTTTCACAATTTTTCCAACTTTCACCAGCGGACCGTGTCTTTTTTTGCGAGTGGAAGCTACAGGTAAAACCTGTCGCAATGCACCTCGAAGAGGAGGCACTATGGTCAAAAAATCCAACACCCGTGGCCCGAACAATCTACCAAACCCCAAACAACCGCGTAGTAAAGCACTTACCGCGGACAAACTGCGGGTATTGGTGATTGATGCTGAAAGCGAGGCGCCCTTGACGAGGGCCGCCTTGCGCCTCGTTGCCCACGATCGCGGAGGGTTTCACTTTCAGATGGGTCTTCGGGTGGCCGATGAATATGGCTACGCGGTGTTCCCACTGGACGCATATCGGGGCGAGGTATTCGAGCGGCTTCTGTTGGGGGTTCCGGGTGATGCCGAGAACCAGGTAGACGTATTGCCTTTCCTGCTGGAGCGCGGCGGCCACACCCCTTTTATGCTCCGAGGGCATGACCCGGGTTTCGTGGCGCTCGACCCTCTTCCCATGAAGCCGGACTACCAGGACTGGCTGAACAGCCCCGGCTCCATCGGTCAAACGACGCCAATTGTCCTGGGCCAGGCGGATTGCCAGACGCTCTTCCCCAACCTACTCGTTCCGCGTTTCTACCGCTTCCACCAGCTCATTCGCGATGAGTTGCCGATCAACCCGGGAGCGCAGAACTCTCTGCCCAGGTTCAACACCGGCGAGGTGCTCGAGTACCAGGTCACCTGGAATCTTGCCGGGCATTCCATGGGCGATCTCGTCTACTCCGTACCCCTTGCGCCATGCGAATCCGTGCGTCTGGCGACCATCGAGTGGAGCCGTAGCGAGCTTGCATCCCGCGAGGATTCCACCGTGGCCACCGAACGTCTCACCCACGAACAGCGTGTGGACCGCACCATCGAAGAGACGGTGCAGGGGGCCATGCGCAGCTTCGGCCTCGGCGTGGGGCTGGGTTTTGGCCACGGCAGCTCTGCCAATGCATCGGGCAACGCGTCAGCCGAGGTCCCCATCCAGGGCATCCCCGTGAACCTGGGGGGACAGGTTGGCCTTTCCGTACTCAACCAAATCAAGGCCGCATTTGGCGCGAGTTTCGGAACCAGCAAAGTGGCTCAGACCACGGTGCAGCAGATCTCGCAACGGCTTCAGCAGGCAAGCGGGGCACTGCGCGGCCAGCGCGGCTCGGTCATCGTACAGGCCAACCTGAGTGAGGCCCAAAACCTCCAGACCCGCGTCGTCACCAACCACAACAAGTGTCACACTCTGACCGTCATGTACTACCGAGTGGAGAAGCATTTTGCTCTGGAAAGTGAATACCAGGGTAGCCGCGCCGTGCTGCTGGTCAAATACGATGTCCGAGATTTCGACGCCCATTACGCGCATTGTCATGCGCCAATCTTGCGCTCGGTGCTGCTGGACCCCAGCCTGGACGAATGCTTTGAAGCACTCGGCAGCGTGGTTTGCGGCCTCTGTGGCGACGACGGCCAAGGCGGGGAAGAACCCGACGACGGCGATACGTCGCCGAGCAACGAGATCCACGCCAACAGCGTCGAAGCCACGATCAGGATTGGGAACAACCAAGCGGGCATTCGCTCGCAGATTAAACTGGTGTTGGAACTGGATGGTGGCTCAATCCTAGAGTTCGTCTTCCCCGGCGAAAGCAGTGGCTTCACTTACCGCAAGGGCCGCTCTTACACGGTAGTGGGCAGCTTCTCGCCGATTCCGGTCGGCGACATCAGCCAGGTAGGCATCGAGTATGTCAACGAGGGAACCGACAACAAATTTGAGCTCTTTTCGCTGGTGGTCACCTATGGGGCCTTGGAAGTAGCGGGCAATTTCCGCCTTTTTCAGGACACCTCTATCGAGCAGTCCATCTATGTGCAAGGTGACAAGAATTATGCTCCCTGGCGCCGCTCGACCGATCCGGAGATTCCCGAGTTACCGGCCGATGGAGCCGCCGGCGACGGTGCCGAATTAGGCTCCGATCCAATTGACTGCGAATCCATCCTATGCTGCACAACGCGTCTACTGGAACACCTGAACTGCCACAAGCTCTACTACAACCGCGCCATTTGGCTTCACGAGGACCCCGATGACCGGGCCTGTCGCTTCGATGAAGATTTCGACGAATACAATTACCTGAACAAACCGCTCATGGACGTAATCGTCAATGAGCCGGTGGCCGTCGAAGGTTGCTACGTGGCCTTCCCCATGGCCAATGCCGATCTCATTTTGGACCCCAACGTGCCGACCGAATACTCCATAGTGACGCTTCCCACGCGCGGTATCTTTGCCGAGGCATTGCTGGGCCAATGCGATGCCTGCGAGGTCGTCGATGTGACGCGCTATCGCGATTTCGAATGCGAGGCGGCGCCCGCCTTCCCCGAATTCAGCCCCAGTGCGCCGGTGTCCACGAATCTCAATCAGACGGCCTTGCCGGCCTCCACGATCGTCAACGTGACCGACCCTCCCAACCTACCCGAGGGACTCCTCGCCAACACGCTGGAGAGTCTGGCCGCGAGCCAGCAGGCCATTCAGGCCTCATTGCAGTCATTACTCGATGCGACCAACACCGACCCCACTCCGGAAGACCCGCCCGACGACGAAGAGGAGGAGGGCGAGGGGTGATCCAGCCACCCATGGCCGAGATGTTGGACAAGCGCTGGCTTTGGCCGGCCAGTTGCGTCTGAACGGGGCCAGGCCCTTTTGGCCAGGCCATCTTAATCCATCATTTTTTTCTCGAACCTTGAAGCAGGAAAAGGAACGACCAAAAATCTCATGGGATACACCAATCCGCAACTTTTCCATTCGCATCATTGGTGTCATTCGTGGTCAAAAAACTTCTCGCGGCTCTCCCTCGTGGTTCTTACGCTCTTGTCGCGAGCAGAATCGCCTCCTACAGCACATTTCTGGGTCCGCCCCATTCATCCATGATGTCCTGAATGTTGTGGAAGGCGGCGCTCCCATCCGTGGGCGTGGCTTGATCGGGCCCATCGTAACGGTGCTGGATCTGGTAATTCGTGGAGACCACCATGGTCACCGGCACCTCATTGGGCTCGAACAAACCCATGGCGTACATGACGATGGGATGGAAGCGCACGAAAAAGCCGTTTTGCAACTCATCGGAGGTGGGTTTCACGACATAAAATTTGCCGTTGGGGGTCATGCGCCATGGATGGGCGTAGAGGTAGCTGAACGTGGGTCCGCCGCAATAATGGTTGAAGTGAATCGACCCCGAAATTTGGAGAGAGGACAACCCGTAGATGCCGTATTGATGGCCGACGGTCTCGTGGAGCAGCAGATGCATGCGGCTGTCGCTGAAATGATAATCGGCGGGCAGGTCGTTGACATCGCTGATCAGGCCGATGCCCTTGAGCAGGCCATTGGAGCCGTATAGTTGCGAGTCGTTCTTGATGGCCATGCCGATGTGCTCGATGTTATTGCGAATGGTGTAGTGGCGCGAGCCCAAGCTCGCATCCCCGAAATCCTCGTAGACGGCAAAGTAATCGTAGAGATCTCCGTGGGTCTCGTAATACTTCTGCGTCACCTGCTTCAAAAAATCATGGGCGTGATCGGAATCGGGAATCGGCCCGGATACCTTGATCACGGCCACGTCCTGCGCGCCGACCACCAGGCTCCTGCCCCAGGTTGCGTAGAGGTATTCCTCTTTATACTTTTCCTGTAGCGCGCGTATTTTGGCGACCTTGGCCGCGAAGGCCGGCGTGTCCGTATCGGTATTCTCATGGGTCAGCAAAATAAAGCCCACCCGAATGAAATGTTTGGGCCCCAGAACGAAGCGGCGCGGGCTCTGAAACTGGCCGATTTCGCTACCTGAAAAGCTCGGGTAATACCCACTTCCCCCGTAATGGCTGCGCAGGTTTCGCGTATGCTGTGAAGGCGGCAAAGGCACGCCATTGTCGTTGAGGCCCTGAGTATGGATGGAGAAATAGATTTCGGGATTGCCCTCGTAGGCCTCCTGGGGAACCGATCCCTTGTGGTAGGTGAAGCTCACCGCGCCCTGGTTGCCCGTAACGCTGGTGGCCAGCAACTCGTCGTTGGTGCCGGGATCGTAGTCCCACATTTGGGCGAGCACCCCGGGCGGGACGGGCAGGGCCTTTTTGTGGATCTCATTGTAATAGTAAAACTCGAGCCAGGCGTTGAGCCCCGGGATGCGGAAGGTAACGGGGCTTTGCGGCGACCCGATGCGGTTGCCCGCGAAATTGGCGTAGTATCCTCGGCGGCCGGCCGTATCGGTATGGAAATAGCTGCTCCAGCTTTGCGGCAAGGGGACGCCGTTCACCGACCGGTTTCCGGGCCGGATGAGAAAGTAAAGATCCGGCCTGCCGCCCGGGTCGGCCCGGGCCGCGGTGGAGTCTGAAATCACCAGATGCGCCTTGCCGTCCCCATCCGTGACGGAAGATTCCAGATTGGGTGAGCCACTGGGGAAAAAGTCGGAATCCCTGACCACCACCTCGACTCCTGCCGGGTAGGCATGCCAGGCATTGGTTCTGGGGTTCAGGTACTCGAATTTCAAAAAAACATCGATTGCCATCGGATCCTCCCTCTCGCTCTTGGAATCTTTTGGGCCTGTTTTTCGATTTCCATAACGAGTGAGTCACCTGGACGCTCCGAAAAGTTCAAAACCATTCGGGCAAAGCTACCTTCCAGCGGGCGCGCTGGATCTGACATCATTTTGGCAAATACTAACAAAGGACCTTTTTTCAAATTATAAAATATACTCCATGATGATCATCAATGAAATTAGAGCGGCGATAATGGATAATGGAAGCATCAAAGCCCAGAATCTCATCTTTTTTTGGGGAAAATCAACCTGAAAAAATTGATACACCGGTTTAAGGCTGGTGAACGCATAATAAAAAGATAAAAATTCAGCAATGATCTTTCTTGCTTTCTTAGGTTTTAAATATATAGGTTTCCATTTTGGATCAAACCACACAAATTTAATGTTTTTTTCTATTAACTCTAATTCGTTTTCGAATATTTCTCGAAATGTTTTTTGGAAATCTTGGAAATCCAAATGGGGTTTACTTTTTTTATCTTGAATACCTTCTGGAATATACAAAAGAGTTTTTTGTGGATCCGCCAGACGCTTCAATGCCTGTAACTCCCACAACAGTCCCTGACTGGAACCAATTCGAATGATCACGAGGGATGCTTCCTCGATCAGTTTGGATACTTTATCCTGCCAGTTTTCATTTATGTAAAATCTACCCGCCCCGTAGGGTTGGAAAAGCTCATGCGGCCTGCCTATCGCCAAAAGAGGACCGATCGGCTCGAAGTACATTTTGAGGTAAAACTCCCCAAACGTATCCTTATGGTCCGAATCGAAAGGACGTAAATACAAGACTCCTTTTCTTCTATCTTTTTGAAGTACTTGGGAAATGTCCTTGCTCAGCAGGGATAAACCTAAAAGGAAAAGTGTGGCAAATATAACTCCAGAAACCATAATAGCCGGATCCCCATCATCTTTAATTGAAATATTGATCATAGCTATCAAGCCGGCGGGAGCGCTGGCAGAAAGAAAAAAAACTGCCATAGCTTTGTTATATATTGGTTTATTTCTTTTAATTCGAAAAAAATTAAGAATATTCATACCAGAAAAAATTTGATTTGGGTTTTTATTCGAAATCGCTAAATAAAAAAAGAAAACAGAAATGCTAACCAAAAAAATCAAATCCAGCCAATTCACGCCTTCTTCAATTTCCATCCACACACTGACTAGAAATAAAATACCCAAGCCAGCACAAAGAAGCCTATCCTTTATCGAAGTTTTCATGGCTCCTCTTAGTATAAAAAATGAGGGTTTCGAACTGGGTTCCGCCTCGATAGATTGATTGTACCGAAAAAATCGGTATCGGCTCAAACAGGATGGAGCATATCGAAAGAGCCCCCTAACAGGGCAAACCTATCACCCGACCGGGTGACCGGGGTGGGTTCTTCTCTTAGCGGATAGCTTTCTCACAAAATTGGCCTATGACCCTTATTTATCAGGATTTACTCTCGTCTCCTTAGCCATTACAATAAGATCCAGACCTCCCCACAAACGCGATTTTCCCACCGAGGCCCTTCATGTCCGGCGCAAAGAACAGCGGCGATCCCCACTCCCCAGGGTGGATGGATGATGGGTTGGCGACCGTGGCGCCGGGTCATCCGGCCGCGGGAAACCGAGAAGAGCCTAGGCCGCCGTTCCGGGCCTGGGGCCGTTACCAAATCACGGGTTACCTCGGCAGCGGCGGCATGGGTCATGTTTTCGAGGCCATGGACACCGTACTCCAGCGCCATGTCGCCATAAAATTCCCCAAATCGCCCGATCCGGCTCTGATCCGTGAGGCGCGGGCGCAGGCCGGCATCGACCACCAGCATATCTGCAAGGTCTACGAGGTCGATGAGGTGGAAGGCCGCCCCTACATCGCCATGCAGCTCATTCGCGGGAAACCGTTGATGGAAGCCGCCAAGACCATGTCCACCGAACAGAAAATGCTGGTGATCGGGCAGGTTGCCGAGGCGGTTCACGCGGCCCATGGGCAAGGTCTGATCCACCGGGACCTGAAACCCGCGAACATCATGGTGGAGGAAGGCGAAAACGGTCGTTTCAAACCCTTTGTGTTGGATTTCGGCCTCGCGCATCGGGAAGAGGGCAACAGCGGCGCGGTCGCGGGCACCCCGGGTTTTATGTCGCCGGAGCAGGCGGGCGGCGCCCTCGAGGGCCTCGACCGCCGCAGCGATGTCTTTGGCCTCGGCGCGGTTTTGTTCGCACTGATGACCGGACGCGCGCCCTTTCAAGGCGCCGATGGACGGGCTGTCATGGAGGCGACCGTCCGGGAGCCGGCGCCCTCGCCCCGAGCTTTAACTCCCTCCCTGCCCGCGGATATCGGCTGGATCATCGAAAAGTGCCTGAAAAAAGATCCCGGTGACCGCTACCCCTCGGCCCGCGCTCTGGCCGATGACCTGTGGGCCTTCCTCGATGGCGAGCCCGTGTCCGCCCGGCAGGGCCGGCTTGGGTATCGCCTGGCAAAGAAGATCCGCAAACACAAGCTCGCGACCACGGCGCTCCTGATCACATTCCTGTTCGCGGTTTGGGGCGCCGGCCAGGCGTGGAGCGCTTCTCGGCGCGAGAGCCTGGCGCGCGAATTCACCGCGGTGGTCAAGGACATCGAGGCATTGGCTCGTCATTCGCGGATGGCGCCGCCTCACGATCTCCAACCCGACCAGGACCGTTTGACAAGTAAAATGACGCTGATCCGCGAGCTCTCGGGGCGGGCCGGAAAGCCCGGGACGGCCCCGGGAAACCATGCTCTCGGACTCGGATTCCTGGCCGAGGGACGCCTTCTTCGCGCGCGCGAACACCTGGAACAAGCCTGGAGCGGCGGCTATCGCGAACCACAAACCGCATTCGCACTCGGAATGGCTTGTATCGGCCTTTTCCGCGCGAAAGCACCGGAAATTCACTTGCTGGAGAGCGCTGAGCGGCGGGATCGCGCACGGTTTCTACTGGAACGTGAGTTCCGCGACCCCGCGGTGAACTGGATGCGAAAGGCGCAAGGCGCGGAAATCGCTTCGACCGGTTACGCGCGGGCGCTCGTGGCCTATGCCGAGGGCAAGTACCAAACCGCGTTGGAGGCCTTGGAAACCTCGATGGAAAGGCCCGCATGGTTTCACGAACACCATCTGTTGGCGGGCGATATTCACCGGGAGTTCGCGGCCACGCATCATGCCAAGGGTGAAATCGAGGCGGCAAGGAGCCGGTTTGCCCAGGCCGCGGCCGCCTACGATGCGGCCCTCGAGATCGCGCCCAGTGACCCGGAAATCTACAAGGCCAAGATTACCAGCCTTTTTTACCTGATGGACATGCAGCTTTTCAGCGGGGAGGGTCTGGAAGCCTCCATGGCAAGAGGGTTTGAGGCATTGAAAGGTTTGCGCGTCCTGCTTCCCGATAGTGGTGAGAGCCGGCTGCTGGAAGCCAAGTTGCACTTGCTCGCCGCCCAGCATCTGCGCCTGACCGGGGAAGACCCTACCGCGCGCCTGGTCTTGGCCGCGGAAGCCGCGGAGGCGGCCCGTGAAGCGGGCTGGGAGCCCTCCCGCACCCAACTGGAATTGGGTAGGGTTTACTGGCGGCTAGCCGAGGGGTTGAACGACCGCAAGCAAGACCCACGCGCCATGCTCGACCGCGCCATCGCGGCCCTGCGGGCGGTGGGCGAAAACGACCGGGACGACGATTTCTTCAACACCCTGGCGCGGGCCTTGAAAACGCGCGCCCAATGGCAAACCCGCATCGGCCAACCCGCGGGGCCGGATTACCGCCTGGCCATCGAGGCCTACCGTCAGGCGGTCAAACGCAGGCCCGACGCGCTCAAACACTATAGCGGTCTTGCGAATTGCCTCATGGGTTTCGCGGGCATCGAGGAGTGCGAGGACCCGGGCGCGTACTTGGAAGAAGCGGTGAAAAACCTGAAACGGGCAACCGGGCTGAACCCGACCCATCCGGTTCTTCACTACCAATTGGGTTTGGCAAGCTACCGGCTGGCCAGGGGCTCGGATCCATTGGGTTGGCGGCTGGATCCAAAGGGCGCCAAAAATGCCCTGGCGCACTATCAGCGGGCCCTGGAGCTGAACCCCAAAATGGGTCTTTTTTATAACGCGGCCGGCTGGGTCTACCTGCTCCAGGCGCGTCAGGCATGGGAAGAGGGACGAGATCCCCAGGCGTTGTTTGAAAAAGCGATGGAAATTTATCACCGCGGCCTTGAAATTTCGCCGAACACCCGTTTGCTCCACCAGAACCTGGCCTGGTGCTATTTTTTTAGGGGGAAATTCGCCATCCGCGAGGGTGGCGAACCCGGACAGGACTTCCACCTCGCTCAGCGCCATACGGAACGGGCTCTGACCGTGGGCAAGGCTCTGGAAGC
>JBGTRP010000187.1:0-10556 GCA_041940685.1 Acanthopleuribacteraceae bacterium | reverse complement strand
GCCGATCATGGGCGAGATCGCGACCCGGCTTGCCGACGTCACGATCGTGACCGACGACAATCCGCGCACCGAGGAACCCGCCGCCATCCGCGCCGAGGTCATGGCCGCGGCACCGGGCGCACTGGAGATCGGCGACCGGCGCCAGGCGATCCGCGAGGCCGTGGCGGCGCTGGCACCCGGGGATACGCTGATCGTCGCCGGCAAGGGCCACGAGGAAGGCCAGACCATTGGCACCGAAACGTTTCCGTTCTCGGATCACGAAGAGGTGCGCAAGGCGATCGCGGAGCGGGCCCCATGACGGCGCTGTGGGACACGCAGGCGCTGGTCGCGGCGACCGGCGGCCGCCCGCTGGGCAAGCTGCCGGACACGATCGGCGGCATCTCGATCGACACGCGCACGCTCGAGCCGGGCGACGCGTTCTTCGCCATCAAGGGCGATCGCTTCGACGGCCATAATTTCGCGACAGCGGCGATGGCGGCCGGCGCCGGGCTGATGGTCGTGGCGGAAGAGAAGCTGCCCTCGCTCGGCCGGCTGAGCATGCCGATGATCGTGGTGGCCGACGTGCTCAAGGCACTGGAGAAGGTCGGCGCCGCCGCCCGCAAGCGCAGCAAGGCGAAGATCATCGCGGTCACCGGCTCGCGCGCCCGAGGGGGTGCGACGGCGTGACCCGGAGCCGATTCTGCGTCGGCCGGGCGTACGTTTCGTCAGCCTTCAGTACGGCGATGTCGGGGCGGAGGTGGCCGCGGCGCGCGATCGGTTCGGCGTCACCATTGTCGAAGACCCCGCCATCGATGGGATAGCGGTCATCGCGGTCCTTGTCGAAAATCCAGAGTTGGTACTGCACCCGGCCAGGGTCATTGGCGCTCAATCCGCTGAAGCGCATAAATCCGGTTTGCGCCTCGGCGTCCCACACTACGTCTCCCCCGGCCCTTGGGCCCGCCTCATCGCCCGTGGCGCTCCAACTCAGGGGTTTCAGTTCGGGATTGCTCATTAACAGCATGGCGCGCCGTTGCGCTGCCGAGGGCGGTCCGGGCCTTGACTCAATCAAGGGCCACCAACCCAGGGAACTTACAACCAGCACGGCGGCCGCGACCAACCAGCCACTCCAGAGGATGCGGCCGCGGCGGCTGGGTTTCTCCATTTTCACCACAGGCGCGGAGACCTTCTCCTGTTCCGATTCCACGGCGGCGTGATCCCGAAAAAAGACGGCGGCATCGCTGGCAACGCGTTGTCTCAATTCGGCTGGCATGGACATATCTTCCTCGTAAAATGCAAGATCGATCGCGGAGGCGGTGAGTTCGAAATTCTCGTTGTCCTCTTCGGGATAGCGGGCCAGAAGGCCTTCCAACTCGATTCGCTCCGACCGGCTGAGTTGGCCGGTGGCCCTGGCGGCGAGGAGCTCCTGGAGGGTCTTTTTCACATCCTTATTCATTGTGAAACCCTCCTTTCAACCGGGTTGCTCAGGTGTTTGATGCGGTCTCTGACGGCAATCAACCCCCTTCGGATATGCGATTTTACGGTCCCAAGCGCCAATTGGGTCACCTCGCTGATTTCTCCATGGCTCATCCCGAGATGGATGGACATGGCCAGAACCTTCCGTTGCTCCGGTTGGAGTTCCCGCAGCGCGCGCGAGGCCAGGGCCGCATCGGTTCGCTGATCGAAGAGGCGGTGACTTTCGTCCATGGGCTCGGGCGCTTCCTGGATGGGCCGCACCTCCGGAGCGCGTTCCTCTCGCCGCAGCCGGTCGATTAACCGTCTCCTGGCGATCATGGCCACGTAGGTTTTCTCCGAGGAGCGCGCCTCGTCGAAGCTGGATGCGCTTTTCCAGACATCGATAAAGATTTCCTGTACCGCGTCTTCCGCATCCGCTTGGTTGCGGGTCCAGCGGCGCGCCAGGGACCAGATCAGGCCGCCGTAGGCATCGATACATCGCTGAACCGCGGTGGAATCGCCCGCGGCGACCTCCTTTAAAAAGTTGGTGCTCACCTGTATTTTGCCCCCATCCATTGAAATCGTTACTGAAAACGCTTCGTTCACGAGGCCCAAGCGGCGCATGGGCCCATAGCTCCTTACCCAAGGCTTACCAGTTTGGCGCGTGACCGGAACACCCAGAACCATATCGGATTCCGGCAACCCTGGGGATGGGCGCCCGTGAGAACCTAAGCATTTAATCGCTGGGCTGCCCATCCATCATAGCCGAAAATCCATCTCGCCATGTAGAAAATGCAAATACCGAAATTGCATATGAGCTGCGCCGAGCAAGGTTGTCCGTCAACCAGACGTTCGGCATTAGGATCATCAGCAATTTCAGCTCTTTCCGCCACTATCTTCCGGCGGCCCGTCAGGCAACCTGGATCGTGCATGATAGCCGCACTACCAAAAGAAAGGCTCGGTGGCAAGAAGTCGAAGCTCCCCTTCTAGAATTCAAGAAGGAGTTCACAACCGGCCTCAGCCTCGCGATCCTTCTCGCGACTACCTTCGCAGGCGCGTGGGCTTTGGATGCAAAAAAATGTGCGAAGCCCAGTTGCATGTTCTGAAAAAACAGGGATTTTGAGCTTGAATAAAGGGAACGATCCAATGGCGGGCTAAAGGATAAATGCCCGCACCCCGGAATTGCTGCCCAATACCGGACGGCCTAGCGGCATACGAATGCGATGGCAAACCACCGGTTAGAGAAGACGGCCCTGCGGCCTAAATCAGATTCGAGGAGGCTTTTAGGCGGATTCCTCCGGGCTTTGCCACATTCTCCGCAACCAGGGCGCGAAACGCTCCATGTCCACCACGAAAGCATTCAACTCCCCATCCTTCCAAATGCCCATTACCTTCTTGGCATCAGGGTTTTTCTTGGCGCGGTATCGCAATTGGTGAGTGCCGAATGGGATATGCTTGCACACCTCCGAGAGTAGGAACAGGCCCTTTTCCTTCAGCAGCCGATTGCCGTCCCAGTCCGCTTCGATGCGACGAACCTTCGGCACCAGGTACCGCCGGTAATAGCGCGAAAATACACGCATGCGAACCACCCAGTGATTCCATACCTTTTTCACGCCCATCTCCTGCCAGGAGGAAAGCAGCTTTTTTTGACACTCTCGCGCCCGCTTTTTGACATGCACTGGGTCCAGTTGCAATATTTTCACCACGTCTTTCAAAAAGTAAATGCCCGGCCGGGACAACAGTTCTTCTCCTGACCAGTGGGGGTCCACCGATCGCAAGGACATCTCGTCCTCGGCAAAGACCTCTTCGATTCGCTCTTGATTTTTTTCTCGCATCCCTAACTCCTTCTGCCGTTTTCCTTAAAAGATATTGTGAACAGGCGGGGGCCGCGGGTTTTGGCGGAGGGCGCCGCCCGGTTGTACATCCGGTAGGGGATATCCGGTTGTCTTGCGCTCTGCGCATTTTGCGGAGTGCTCCAATCTCAGCGTGATTGATGAATCATACGAACCGGGCCCGGAGTAAGCGATACGGCGCTCAGTCCTTTCTACCCGCCTCAAGAGATTGCCAAGGGGGTTCATACCCATCACACATACAAAGAAACTCTTCTCTAATTTTATAAATTTGTGAATCGAAATCAATACATATTTTCAAATTTGATGAAATTTACTTTTTATTTACGCGTACACATATTATCCATTTTTATCTTTAATCCACTTGTGTATTTAATTGGAAAATCCAGGCGTGATTGTCCCCGAGAGCCCGGACAGGAACTCGTTGGACGCGGTTACATTAAAATAGGGCGGTGGGTTTCCTTACAGTCCTACCGTGGTTTCCACGGGAGCCTCGTTCAACACACTTTGTAGGGTTTGTATCATGCCGGAGTGCCCCACGCCTTCCGCCAGGGTCAGGGCCCGTTTGAAATGCTGCTTCGCATATGCCTCTTGACCCCCGGCCCGGTAACAAAGGCCAAGTTGGTAATGGCTGTCCATGCAGCCGCCGGGATGGTCCATTGCTTGAAAGGCCGCCAGTGAGTCGTAAAAATATTTCCTGGCCTTCTCCCAGTTCTGGTCCTTCCGATAAACGAATCCCAGATTGGTAAGGGTGTTCGCCTCGGCCAGTTTATCCCCGTTTTCCCGTTGGATGGCGAGCGCATCCAGGCACATCTGTGCCGCGAGTTCCAATTCATCACGCTCGAAATGCACCTGGGCGATATTGGTCATCAGGGAGGCGAGTTCGGTTTCATTACCGCTTGCGAGGCAATAGGGATAGGCGGCCTCATAAAGATAGAGCCCCATATCCATGTCCTTGGTCTTGCAGTAACCATTGCCGAGGTTGTTGAGGTTGGCGTACATGGCGTGGGCCATATTGGCTTGTTCCGCGAGGGCCAGAGCCCGTAACTGGTAGGAGCGCACATCGTCGAGATGCTCCAGGTCGAACCAACCCCCGCCGAGTGTGGTGAGAATGGAGGCTTGGGCAAAAATATTATTCTGTTTTTCGGCAATGTCCAGGGCTTCCAACAACAGGCAAATGCTTTCCTTTCGATCTCTTTTTTTGAGCGTGATGGAGGCCTTGTCATGAAGCGCGCGAATGCGGAAGATCGGCTGGCGTTGGGAAGCCTCGTGGGCGAGCACCTCGTCCAGGAGAGATGCGGATTCATCATAGCGTCCCTGGTAGTTCAGGCATGTGGCGAGTCGCAGCTTGGCCGCCAGAAAATCGGGGGCAAGCGTGACCGCGGACTGGTAAAAACTTTCCGCCTTCAGGTATTGGCCCATGCGCTGGAAATGCAGGCCGCGCACGAAGGTTTGGTTGACGAACTGATCCCGGGGAAGAATTTCTTCGGGTTGTGGCCAGGTATAGGAGCCGGATAGCTGTCCCACCAAGATCTGGCGCAAGGGGCCGAGTGTGGCCACGGGATCGCGCAGAGAGACCTCCCGGGTGGTCGGCGCCCCACCCGTGGGGTGCCAGGTCAGGCTTACCCGGTAGGGAAGGGCGCCCTTTTGGGCGGACAGACTCATACTCAAAACCGCGTCCAGGCCCATTTTTCGGGCGATCTCCTCAAGCTCTACCACCGTGATTTGCTCCCGTTGTTCATAACCGGCCTCCGTCCACACGCGGATCACCTCGTTAGGCGGGGACACGGCCAAATAACCCGGCGTGCGAATGTACTGGACCGCCATCTCCATAAGCCCGAAATGAACCCATTCCATGGAGGCGTTTCCGGTCGCATTGAAAACCGGCAGCACGGCAACACGCGCGGGCCGGTTCAAGCCGGCGCTGGGGCTGACTTTTGAGAAGGGGAAAAACCAATAGGCCGCGAGCAATAGGAAGGCCGCGAACCCCAACAACATCAAAAACCGGCGAGGGCTAGCCTTCGAAGCCCGTCCGCCCTTATTTGCTGGCGAAAGAGGAGCTGTCTCCTCATTACGGACGTCGGGGTAAACCCAAAGATAACCCTTCTTGGGCAGGGTTTTGATATAGGTTTGCTCACCGCCATTATCGCCCAGGGCCTTGCGGATCTCGCTAATGGACTGCGTCAGGTTGTGGCCGGCCACCACTTCTTCTTCCCAAATTTCGGTAAGCAGTTGCTCTCGCGTCAGGGGAAGGTTGATATGCGTGAGGAAATAGGTCAGCAAAGCCGAGGATTTGGGGCGCAGGATCGTGGCGCCGCCACCCTCCTCCTTGAGCTCGCCCGTGCGGGCGTCGAAAACAAAATTGCCAAAGCAAAACCGCGAGGCCATGGCGTTACTCCCGTACAAATTGGATCTTGCGTGTCGCCCCGCGGCAAAATTTTTTGAGGCTCTTCCGCGTATTGGGTCTCAAGGCAACACAATCAAGAGGCTGGAGGCCAGGTCTCGGCGGAAAATTCGCCCGATTCATGCTCGGCCTCTGAATCCTTGTCAGTTGGGAGGCTGACATCCAATTTCCGACATATTCGTGTCGCTTGGACGGCATCCCGTCGGGTTGAAGGGTTTTCCCATGATGTGGAGGGTGGTGAAAGAGGAATTGGGGCGGTTTTGGCTAGTCGCCTTGGCGGTCAGAATCTTAAATTTTGTGTCAAGTTTTTCAAACGCCAAGGCTACAGTTGCAAGTGTCAAGACACAAGCCGCAAGCGGGGGGCAAAGTAAATCCAACTTGGGGCTTGGAGCCTGGAGCTTGTTGCGTGGGGCCGCGCAACCGGAAACTACAAGCCTTGATGGGCTGGGGCGTGGCCCCGCTAGGTAAATACGTGATTTTAGGATTTTTATACAAAAATTGGAGGCGCTTTGAGAGGGGAGGGCGCCAGGTTGAGAGTAGGTCCAATAACTTTGCCGCCACGGCGGCCTCAAAAGGTGACATCCATGAACATCTCTCTGCCGCTCCATTTGGTTCTCCTCTTCTGGGGAGGCCCCGCGCCCAACATGGGAGAGTCTTTCTTCCCTTGGTCGTTTTCTCGTTCGGACAGTTTCACGGGAATTTCAGCAACAATTGTGCCAAGCCAATCTCGGATTTTGGGTCATCAACCGGCCGGGGAATGGTCTTCTCCCGAGGGGTGGACGGCATCCCGCTTCGATGTACAGAGGCCGTTGACCCATGATTTTCCCAGCTCCAGGGAGGCGTATCTCCAACGGAGGGAACGCGAGTCCCGGATTGTGGGAGAATGGATATTTGTAGTGGATTCCGCGAGCCGCTCCAAACGCGATACGGAGCAGCGGCTGCAAGCGCTCGCGAAACTGTTGGATGGCGGTCGGGCCGTCCGCATTACCCATGGCCGTAAATGGGCGTTGGGATTGATCCGCACCAGTCCGCTAATGGATGAAAAGCGTATTCGCGGCAAATTGGCGGCAAACAAAACCTCCGATCTGCTGCATTGGACGCCGAACCGCCGTTTGCGGCTCTACTTTCAGGAGCGGGACCCCCTCTTTTCCCGTCAGTGGAACCTGCAAAACAACGGTGAGGTGATCGATCCCAGGTTCGATTCCTCACGGGCCGGCAGTGACGTGCGCGCGATGCAGGCCTGGCGGACCGAGACCGGCTCGGCCGAGATTAAGGTTGCCATCATCGATACGGGAATTGCCCATGACCATCCCGATTTGGTGGCCAACCTATGGCGCAATCCAGGTGAAATTGCGGACAACGGCGTGGACGATGATGGCAATGGCTACGCCGATGACCTGTTTGGTTACGATTTTGGTGAGGACGACAGCGACCCCTACGATCGGGTCGGGCATGGCACCCATGTGGCCGGAATCGCGGGCGCTGCCGGTGGCAATGGGATCGGGATCTCCGGAGTGTCACCGCGGGTTTCATTGATGGCCTTAAAGATTGCCAATCAGTATGGGGGTTTGGATGTGTACGGGAGCCTGGCGGCGATCGAGTACGCGGTGGCCAACGGCGCCAAAGTCATCAATGCCAGTTGGGGCACCTATGAGCCGGATCCCATTTTGGAAATGGCGATACGGGAAGCCGGCGAAAACGGGGTCCTCTTTGTTGCCGCCGCTGGAAACGAGGCCCGCAGCATCGATTACGATCCTGTTTTTGAAGGCTTCTACCCCGCGGGCTTCGAATTGGAGAACCTGATCACCGTGGGCGCAACCGATATGGCCGATGAAGTCGCCGTATTCTCCAACCACGGCGCCCGCCGGCTTCACCTGTTTGCTCCGGGCTCTTTCATTCTGAGTACGGTGCCGGGTCGTTCTGTCGCTTATGCGGAAGATTTCGATCGAGTCGCGCTCGGCGCCCTGCCCGAGGGCGGTTCGCGAACCGGACCCAACGCCGCGTGGGGAACAATAGAAACGCCTCGGGGAGAGCCGGGCAACCGCGCCTTATACGGGGAAGCAACCATTCCCGCGGGTGCGGCTCTCAATGGCAATGGCGCCTATGAGCTGCCTGAGATGGACCTCGCGGGAATTGGCCCCGTGGTTTTTGCTTTCGACTACGCGCTCGCGTCGGAGAAACGGGCCTTTCCCAGCCTCCAGATATGGCATCGCGGAGACTGGCTGGATCTCGCCAACCTCGAGTTTTTCAACGGCAATTTTCACGAACGGGCCTACCATCATCTGGCGGTGGGCGTTCCCTCTTTCTTCTTGAGCGCATCCACCCGTTTCCGTTTTCTGTGGGAACGCTCCGCCAGTCCTGATGGTTATGGTTTTGAAGTGGATAACATCGAGGTGCTTTATCGGCGTGGGGCCGAAAACGGAGCGCCGGGCGTTGAATCCTACGCGCGCTTCGACGGCACCTCCATGGCGGCCCCGCATGTGGTCGGCGCCGCGGCGTTGTTATGGGCCCACAACCCCGAAATGTCGCTTGCCGAGGTGATCATGCGGTTGATACATGGCGGAGATCCCTTGGATTCTCTGGCGGGCAGGAGCATGACGGGCAGACGGCTCAACCTCGACCGGGCGCTCACCGCCTCGGGCGGACCCGCCTGGCTTTCCACGGACGCGATCGAGGCCAAACCCTGGCAACCGGGCGAGGATATGACCTTGCTTTGGTCCCATTTCGATTTTCCCGATCAACCCGTGGCCTTCGATGTTCAGAAACCCGATGGAAGCATGGAACCGATCGTGGAGGACCTAGTGGCCGGCGGGTGGCACCGCTGGCGTTTGCCCGAGATGGCGCCGGGCCCCGGGTACCGGCTGCAAATGCGGGTGGGCTCGCAAACCTTGCAAGGGCCCCGCTTTACGGTGGAGCCGCGCGCTGGGATTCATATTCCGGACCCCAGCCTGGAGGGTCTCTTGCTCTCCGATTTCGACCGCAACCAGGATGGTTTGCTCTCCAAGCACGAGGTGGAGGGTTTTGACGGATTTCTTTTTGTGTTCAGGTTGGGAGCCGGCAGTTATCAGGGACTTGAGGCGTTTACCTCCGTTAAGGACCTGATCGTTTCGCGCAACCCCAGCCCGGTGCTGCCCCGCTTCGATCTCATGCAAGGTCTGGAGCGCCTTTCGCTCCACCACGATCTCCCCGCGGATTTCCCCGAGCTCCCCGAGGGGATAAAGCTTCTCTATGTCAACGGGAATGGCTTCAAGCATGTGGGCGGGCTGCCCTCCAGCCTGGAAACGCTCGGCCTCAGTTTTTGCTCCGTTGAAACCCTTGGCGCATTGCCCGAAAACCTATCCACCTTTTCGCTTTGGAATACGAATGTATCCCGGGTTCCGGAGACGCCAGCAGGTTTGATCAACCTCCAACTGGCCTTCAGCCGCATCCAATCCGTGCCATTTCAATTGCCCAGGGACCTTGAGGTTCTGGACCTGAGCGGAAATCCGCTCACCAGTCTGCCGGACCTGGACCATCTGCAATTGCGCGTGCTTTGGCTCACCAATCTGGATCTGTCCGCCATCCCCGAGGATGTGGACCGCCGGCGGCTCTACACGCTCGGTATGGAAAACAACCGCGTTTCCGACTTGGGTCACTTAAATTCCGGCCTGCGCAACCTATTCATGAACAGCAACAGCATTTCACAACTGCCCGACCTCCCCACGCACCTGTGGCGCATGGAGTTGGCGGACAACCGACTGGAATCCCTGCCGCCCCTGCCCCAAGCCGTCGCGAGCATCAATGTTTCCCATAACCGGCTTACTCGGGTTCCCGATATGGGACACCTCGATTTGCGAAATGTACAACTCAATATCAACCACAATCGGATTCGCGAAATCCAATCGCTTTCCCCTCGGAGCAATTCGCTCAACTGCGCCTTTAATGAGCTAAGCGCCTTGCCCGATCTGCCGGAGGGAATGAACACGCTCACCTGCTCGGGCAATCCGCTGGAAAGCCTGCCGCCGCTGCCCCAATCTTTGAGATACCTGACGGCCAGCCATATGAAGCTGCGCGGGGTGGGCGCCCTGCCGCCAAATCTGGTCGTGCTCGATCTTGCCGGCAACCAAATCACCCAACCACCCGACCTGAGCGCCCACCGGTTCCTCAATTACCTCAACCTCGCCGACAATCAACTCCGCTCGCTACCCGATGTCGCGAACAGCCGTTTCCTTTTTTCCTTTCATGTGAACCATAACCGGCTTGGTCCCGAAAGCATTCCGCAACTGCGCGCGCTGGAAGAGCGCGGGCTGGAGGGCGCCATTTTCGTGACCATCGAACAGGCTCTGGGAGGCGCCTTCCCACCGGGAGCAAGGTTGGATGGCTTTCTTTACAATCCGCAAAAGGACGGCGTGATTCTTCATTTGGATGGAGCTCGCCCTGGCTTGAAGGCGGAACCGCTCGAAGCCAATTGGGTGCGGGGACTCGAAGGGGATTGGAAGCTCGCGTGGAAGGGTGGGGGACATCCCGGCAAGGTTTTGAGCCATTACGAGATCATGGACCGGGCCTCGCCGTTGACCGGACCCATTGTGCGCACCGGCGCCACGGGCGTTACCTTCAGGGAGCCCCAGCTTTCCGCTTTGGACAATCCGCGTCTGGCGCCCGTTTACCTGGACGGCGAAAAGGGCCCTTCATCCCAATTGTCGCCGCCCGCCAGCGAGCCGCCCACTGTCTTCCGTTACCCGATTCAGCCGCGGCTTCTGGCCGCCGGGGCCTACACGGCCCTCGCCCTGGCCAATCCACAAGCCGAGTCTCTGGCTTTTCGCCGGATCTATCGGGACTCATTGGGCCGGGAATTGGGCGGCTCTCCTCCGCTCTACCTGGAGCCTGGCCAG
>JBGTRP010000186.1:0-10604 GCA_041940685.1 Acanthopleuribacteraceae bacterium | reverse complement strand
ACCGGGCGATCGGCGTCGCACAGCAGCTCCTCCAGCCGCACCGGGTCGGCGAAGAGCAGGTCGGCGCGCTTGTACGGGGCGAAGCGTCGGGCGAAGCCCAGGGTGAGGGCCGCGGGGTTGAGCAGCTCTTGGATGCGTCGCAGCGACGACGTCGAGTTGCCGTGGCGCGCGCCCTGGCGGACCGCGCGCAGGCGGACGAAGCGCATGAGCCGGTGCTTCTGCGCGGTGTGGGCCGCCCACAGCGTCTCGTCCGGGAGCTGGGACGCCCGCTTGGCCAGGTCCTCCGCATCGCCGCCGTGCTCGGCCCAGAGGACCTTCTCGATCTCCCGTCCCATCCAGGTCGCGGAGTGGATGCCGTTGGTGATGGCCTTGATCTCGAAGTCGGGCCACATCTTGCGGGACACGTCCGCGTGGAGCTTCGACACCGCGTTGGCCCGCTCGCTGAGTCGCAATGCGAGCGCCGTGAGGTTGAAGCCGTCCACCTCGTCGCCGTTGTCGCCCAGGGCGAGGACCTCGTCGGCGTCCGTGCCGAAGGTCTCCGCCGTGCCCTCGACGTAGGGCCGCACCAGGTCCTTCTCGAAGACCTCGTTGCCCGCCGGCACCGGAGTGTGCGTCGTGAAGACGTGCCGGTGGCGGGTCGCCTCGATGGCGGACGCGAGGGTGGGCTCGCCGCTCCGGCGCACGTTCTCCAGCGCCAGGAACGCCGAGTGACCCTCGTTCATGTGGAACATGCTGGGCTCGATGCCGAGCGCGTCGAGGACCGCCACCGCGCCGCGACCGAGCACCACCTCCTGCTCCAGCCGCAGCTCTCGACCGCGCACGTAGAGCAACGTGGAGATGTAGCGGTCCTCCGGCTCGTTGCGCGTCGTGAACGTGTCGAGCAGGATCAGCGGGATGCGACCGACGTAGGTGACCCACACGCGCAGCTGCAGCTTGCGGCCGGGCAGCTCGATGGGCACCCGGAGCGTGTCGCCGGTACTCGACTGGACGCGCAGCAGCGGCAGGCGCAGCGCGTCGAGCTCGGGATAGAAGTGCTGCTGGTAGCCGTCCACGTCGACGATCTGCCGGAAGTAGCCGCGCCGGTAGAACAGGCCGATGCCCAGCAGAGGGAGGCCCATGTCGGAGGCCTCCTTGAGGTGGTCGCCCGAGAGCACGCCGAGGCCGCCCGAGTAGATGGGCAGCGACTCGTGCAGCGCGAACTCCGCCGAGACGTAGGCCACCGGCTTGGCGTCCATGATCGGACGGGCCCGATCGGCGTCGAACTGGGCCAGCACGTCCTCCGTGAGGGCGAGGAAGCCCGGGTCCTCCGCGAGGCGCATGAGCTGACTGCTGCGACTCGAGAGCAGCAGTCGGACCGGGTTGCGGTAGCGCGACCAAAGGTCCGGGTTGATGCGCTCGAAGAGCTGTCGCGCCTCCCGGTTCCAGGTCCACCAGGCGTTGTAGGCCAGGTCGACCAGCCGGCTGAGCGGCTCGGGGACGTCGAGGTGATCTGGCGGCCGGGTCGGGATGGTGGGAATCATGAAGGTGCGTTCGGGTGGGAGGGGCGCGCCCGGCGAGGCCTCGTCCGGGTGGGGCTAGAATGCCGGGCGCGCCCGCCGCAGACCAGTCCGGAGCGCCCCGCCGATCCCCGGACGGAGTGCTCGTTCCGCGGTGTCCCGACGCTGGGGTCTGGAGCGCTCGCGGCACCGGCTGATAAAGTGGGGGGTTCGTTGGGTCGGATGAAAGGCGGGCTCGTGGGCGCCGTCGATCGCCGGCCGGCCGATTCCCAAGCTCGGAAGCCGCTTCCTGTGACAGACGTCGAGCACGGTTCCCAGGTCGAGACGCCCCGTGGGCTGATCGTCGTCGACAAGCCGCGGGGGCTCACCTCTCGCAAGGCGCTGGACATCGTCGAGCGCAACCTCGACGTCGGCCCCCTGGGCCACTGCGGCAGCCTCGATCCGCTGGCGACGGGCGTGCTCGTGCTCGTCGTGGGCAAGGCCCGCAAGATCCAAGACCTCGTCGTGCGCAGCGAGAAGGTCTACGACATGACCATCACGCTCGGCGCTCGCAGCGAGACGGACGACGCCGAGGGTGAGCTCGTCCCCACGGAGCCGACCCCCGAGCCGCCCAGCCAGGAGACCGTCGAGGAGGCCCTGCGCCCGTTCATCGGCGAGATCGAGCAGGTGCCGCCGACCTACAGCGCCGTCAAGGTCGAGGGTCGTCGGCTGCACCGCGAGGCGCGCAAGGGCAAGCCACTGCAGGCGAAGCCCCGTACGGTCACCGTCCACGCGCTCGAGCTCGAGCGCTACGAGTGGCCGGAGATCGACCTCCACCTGCGGTGCAGCTCGGGGACCTACGCCCGCGCCATCGCCCGCGACCTGGGCGAGTCCCTCGGCACGGGCGGCTACATGTCGCGGCTGGTGCGCGAGAGCGTCGGCACCCTGGATCTCGAGATGGCGGTGGCGCCCGAGGACGTGGGGATCGACCACATCGTCGGCATCCTGCGCTTCAAGGATCTCCCCGAGTTGATGAACGAGGACCGCGATATCAAAGAGGGCATCACCAATGTGTTGTTCGTGCCCGAACATAAGAATATCAGCGACCAGCTTCAGGAAATGCTGAAGCACCGCCTGCAGATGGCCGTGGTGATCGACGAATTTGGAGGAACGGCGGGCCTGGTGACCCTGGAGGACCTGATCGAGGAGATAGTCGGGGAAATCCATGACGAGCACGAGGCGCCCGAATCGGATTTGATCGTCGATATGGAAAACGGCAGTTTTTTGGTGGATGGCAAGGTCTTGTTGGAAGAGTTCTGCCGACTTTTTTCCATTACGGTGGACAACGAGGATGTGGATACGGTCGGCGGTTTTATCTTCAATCATGAGGGCCACATCCCCAAGGAAGGCGATACCTGCCATATCGGCGAGCTCAAGGTCCAAATCGCCAAGGCCGACGAACGCCGCATCTACAAGATTATGGTGACTCCCGAGAAGGATAGCGTTCCAGAGCTCGTGCCGGTATCCGATTAATACCCGCCGAGGCAAGTCCAAACTGGAACCGGCTCGCCCAGCCAGGCTGGGTCTGGCATTACAGGCAGCGCGCGCTATTCAATATGGATAAAGCGGTAGAGCGCGATAAAACCGAACACGACCACCACCCACCAAACCGCGGCGATGGGATGCAGAATTCCAGCGGTTCCCAATCGTTTGGAAAACTCGAACAGGCCCCAGAACACCAGACCCGTGGCAAGACCGGTTCCCACCCCAAAAAAAGTGCCCCTGCGTCCGAACTGAAAACCCAGAGGCAGGGCCAACAGCATCATGAGAAAGGGCAACAAGGGCTGGGCGTACTTGGCATATAGCGAAGTTTCGTAATGGCTTTCCGAATAGCCCAATGATTTGAGGTATTTGAGATACTCTTCCAATTCCCGAATGCTGAACTCGGTCGCCTTGCGCTTCTTTTGCGACAGATCTTCCAGGCCCAATTCCAACTGGAAGGCCTCTCCAGCGGGAATGACCCTCGGTTTGGCGCCCAGGCTTTGGTCTTCTTTTTCATAGAAGGCCCAGGCGCGGCCATCCTTTTCCGAGATCCAGGAGTCATCGTACCTGAGGCTGGGCGCCTCGGCGCGCTCGATGATTACCTCCCCTTCGCCCCCGAACCGGTAGCGCCGCACATCCACAAGCCGCTTGGATCTTTGGTCGAAAAAGCCATAGTTAAAAATATCGCCGTTGGTGGTTTTCAACCAAACATCGCGCGAGAAAAGCGCGTCTTTCCGATCCTTGATACGGTTGCGTATCGCGGTGGACATCCGATTGGTATGGGGCAGGAAGGAATTCTCCATATAAAAGCTCAAAACAGAGGCAAGGAGCCCGCAAAACAAGAGAGGAACGCACAATCTCTGCAGGCTCCCGCCGGAGGCGCGCACCGCGGTAACCTCTTGATTCTTGGACATAACGGCGAGCAGGATGAGGGTGGAAATAAGCAGACAAACGAAGATCGTGAGATCCAATACCTCGGGCGCTTTGATCAGCATGTACCGAATCACAAGGTCCATTCCAATCCCGTTTTTCAGCACCGCCTTGCTGATGCCCGTATACTCCACCAAAAAGAAAACGAACAGTACGGATGCTTGCACCAGCAGGTAGATGGATAGAAAGGATTTGATCATATATGCATCCAGCTTACTCGGAAACAACAGAGTATGCGCCGGACCGCCCGTTCCGCGCGGTTGGGAGCGAGTCGCCTTGCGCGATTTGCGCGGCAGCGAGCTGAGCCATTTCCAGACGGCGCCAGGCCCCGCGAAAAGGCGGCCCTTCAGAAACTCAAGTTTCCGGCTCCACCAGCGGTCTTTGCCGTACTGCAACAGCAAACCCAGGAACAGAAACAGCAGGGGAGGCAGCGCCGTGGCCAGCAAAGGTTCGATCCGGTCTTGAGTGGCGGCGTCCCGCAACAGTTTGGTCATGATGAAGTAGGCGGCGAGGATCACCAGGCTGATGCCAAAGCCGGAGCCGGATTTCAAACGGCTGTGGCGCGCGGCGATGGGAACCGCAAAGAGAGCGAAAATCATACACATCAAGGGACCGAATATGCGTTCGAAAAGCTCGATCCCCATTTCCGGCCTGCCGGCCTGGTTCTCCTGGTTCGCCCGATAGAGGCGAAAGAGTCTGTGGGTGCCCATCATTCCGAGCACCGACCCTTTCACACGGGTGCCGGTGAAATCCTTGGGAAGAGGAATCGTCCGCTCCAAATTTTCGGCCAACAGGGTCGCCGGCCCACGCGTGGGATCCAGCGGCAGGCTGATGTTGAAAGCGCCGAAAAGCTTCATATCTCTATTGGTATAAAAAGAGGCGTAATCGGCGAGCAAAATTTCCTCTTTTTCATCGGAGCGGTTGATGAATACCAGCCCCGCCAACTTTCCCCGCTCCACACCCTCCACATAGAGCACGGAACTCTTGCCGATGGGTTTGATCACACCCGGATCGATGCTTGGTAGGGCCTGTTTTTCAAGAAAGTATTGGTATTGAAACAGCCAAAACCGATTGAGAATCGGCCCTCCCCAATTGACGAGGGCCGCCAACCCCATGCTGAGCAGGGACCCGTACACCAGGATAGGGCGGCTCATCCTCCAAAAGCTGACGCCCAAGGATTGAGGCGCGATGATTTCAGAATCGCCGCTCATGCGACTGATCGCGGCCAAGGCCGCGAAAAGGAAAGAGAGCGTCACCGTCAAAAAGAGGATTTGGGGCAGTTCGCTAATAAAATACACCAGGTAGAGTTTGAAGGGGATGTCCAGCTCTCCCCCACCCAGTTCCGTAATTTGGCTAAAGGTATTGATGAAAAAGATGCCATTGTAAAACAGCATCGCCATCAGGAAGGGGAAATGGATTTCCCGAAAAATATATCCGTCCAGCCGGGTCCATCGGGAAAAGAAAAAGGCCCTTTTCAATTTGTAGGTGGTAGGGGTCACGCGCGGTCAATCCAAGAGTGGTCAGGGCAGACCCTCGGGCCCGCCCGATGAATTTGGGGCGACTCGGGGAAAGCCGCCGCCGATCAGGTTAGTCTACCATTTTTATCCCCACCGAGAACTCATGGAAACCTCAAGCGACGCTTGGAAAAGAGGGGCGCCGCGAGCTTTCGTGGTACAATCGTTTTTCTTTTCGGCTCGTTTCCAAATCGAAGCCATTTCGAGCCAAGCGGATGAATCAATTTGGCCATCAAACGCCTCAAACACAAAAAAAGCCAGCAAATGCTCCTGTGGCACGCGAGCTTTCTCTACAAACACACGCGCTTGGTTCTGTTCGTATTTTTGCTGCTCACCGTCTTCTTCACCATTTTTGCCCTACGCCTAAAACAAAAAACCACCATTCGCGACTTGCTGCCGTCCAACAACCCGGTGGTGCATAACTTCGAACAAACGGTCAAAAATTTTGACCTCGTCGACCGAGTCGTGGTCGTGCTTCAGTTCGAGCCCGGCAACCTGGAATTGGCCCAGACTTTCGCGGAAATTTTTGTGGAGCAAACCGAGTCGCAGGAAGATTTTTCCGAGTACCTGCATTGGCTGAAGGCCAATTTGTTCCAACAGACCGAGGATATTGATTGGTATCGCTACCTGGGCTACATCACCCGCATCATGTCGCCCAACCAGATCGACGCGCTGGCCGGCAGGCTTTCACCCGATGGGATCGAAGAGCGGGTTCGAGAAAACCGGCGGGGGCTGGAATCGGGCATAACCTCCAAGATACTCATCGAGAAGGACCCGCTCAACCTGCTGGAATTCGCGGGATCCTATACCAGTGAAATCACGGGCAACTACCAAATCAGCTTTACCGATGGTTTTCTTGTGAGCAAGGACCAGTCCATGCTCCTCATCCTGGGCAAGCCCATCGAGACCCCGGAGAATGTGGACTTTGCAATCGCCCTGGACAGTTTTTTGAAGGATCAAATCGCGGCCGCCAAAGTCCTGTTCCAGGAGGAGGAGGATACGGACCCCGAAAGCCTGTTTCAAATCGGGCTCACCGGGCCGCATCCCATTTCCGCGCACGAAAACAAGGTGATTCAGGGCGATGTGGTCAACATGTTCGTAACCTCTTTTGCCATGGTCCTGCTGCTTTTCGTGCTGGCTTATCGACGCCCGCTCGGCTTGTTCTACGTGGGCATTCCCCTACTTTGCGCGGAGTTATGGACCCTGGGCATCGGCTATTTTTTGTTCGGCCGGCTCAACCTGCTGACAGCCACCTTTTCCGCGGTCATCGTGGGCCTGGGCATCGATTACGCGATCCACATTTTTTCCAGGTACCTGGACGAACGCAGCAAAGGGCTGCAACCCGAGCCGTCCATGCGCATCGCGCTCTCACAAACGGGGCTGGGCACTCTCGTGGGCGGCGGGACCACCGCCTTGGCGTTTCTGGCCATGGGCATCAGCAATTTCTCCGGATTACGCGAATTCGCCAGCATCGCCTCCATCGGAATCGTATTTTGCCTGCTTCAAATGTTTGTCTTGTTGCCCTGCATGCTCTACTGGCGGGAGCGCTGGCGAAGGGACAAATCGCGGCCGCAGCGCGCACAGTGGGATTTCCATGTGGAAAAGCTGTTGACGGTTTGCCTCCGCCACCGGAAGATCGCGCTCACCCTGATCGGCATCTCCACCGCCTTTTTGGCCTTTGAGGCCTTTCGATTGCGCTTCAACACCGATATACGAGAGGTCCGCGCGCGCTCCAATCCCTCGATAAAACTTCAAAACGAGGTCACCGCCAAGGTAGGCGGCAGCCTGCGCTCCCTTTCATTCGTTTTGGAGGGTGAGAGCGAGGAAGACCTCTACCGGCTTCACCAAAGCCTGGTGCCGGTGCTGCAAGAGCTGAAGGAGGCCGGCAGCCTGGTTCGCTACGACAGTCTGCTCATGGTGCTACAGCCTCCCGAACGCCAGCACCAGAACATCGACTACCTTGCCGAGCGGGGGATCAGCGGGGAAAGCGTCTCCGCCGATTTCGAAAGGGCCACCGACCAATACCAGATGCGCATGACCCCCGACAACCAAAGTTATATCGAACATCTGGCGCGCGGCCTCGATAAGCGCGATCCCATTACCTTAAAAAGCATCCTGGACACATCCAGCCAATTTATCCGGCCATTCCTCAGTTATTCCGACGGCAAGTTCGGCGCCATTATCCACGTGTACCCCAGCAAGGGGTTGTGGGAAAAGGACGCCACAAAATCCGTCACGGAAAAGCTGTTGAACGCGGTGCCGGTGGAACAGCGCGAAAACATCTTCGTCACGGGCATTCAGACCATGGCCGATGAGTTGAAGGTGTTGGTGCGGGAGTCTTTCAAATACTCCACGGTCGCGGCCATCTTCCTGGTGCTTACCACGCTTTTCCTTCATTTCCGAAAATTCTCTTTGGTGATCCTGACCCTGGTCCCGCTGCTAGTGAGCGTAGTTTGGATGCTGGGCACCATGAATCTTCTTGGCATCGACATCACGCTCTTGAACTTTGTGGCCACGCCTATCATCATCGGCATCGGCATCGACGACGGCGTGCATATCGTGGAGAAATACCTTCACCGCGCCGGCGAGGATATGGGCAAACTGATGGCCAATTGTGGCAAGGCCGTCACCCTTACCTCGCTCACCACGATCTTCGGCTTCAGCTCGCTTTTCCTCGCGGATTACTCGGGATTCCAAAGTCTCGGGCTGTGCGCAATTTTGGGCGTGTTCTTTTGTTGGTTCGGCTCCGTGGTGCTGCTCCCCCTGTTGATGGAAACCTTTCAAATCAACTTCATGCGCAGCCAGCCGCGGGAAGAATCGGAGTAAATCCGCGCGGATTTCCCGCTCGGGGGCTCAATTCAAGGCCTGCAGCGTGAGATCGGTTTTCATCGTTTCGCCGTCCCGTATGAAGGTTACCCTCACCCTATCGCCCACCTGATAATAGTTGAGCGTGGAGATCAGATCGTTGAGGCTGTGGATCTCTTTGTCGTCTATCTTCAGGATGATATCGCCCAGGATGGGAGAGCCGTTGCGCGACCATCGAACACCGCGCAAACCGGCCCGGCTGGCCGCGCCATTGCGCTGAACATCTTCGATAAGCAATCCCTTGATGCCCAACTGGCGCATGATCTGCTTGTTGTAGGGATGCGCGTAAATACCCAACCCGGGCCGAATCACTCTACCGTGCTCGATTAGTTGCGGGACCACCTCGTTCACGGTATCAGCCGGAATCGCGAAACCGATACCCGCGCTGGAGCCGGAGGTCGAAAAAATTTGGGTATTCACGCCTATCAGCCTGCCGGCGCTGTCGAGCAAGGGTCCTCCGGAGTTCCCCGGATTAATGGCCGCATCGGTTTGGACGGCGCCCTCGATTTTTCGCTGGTTGACCGACTCGAGGGTGCGGTTGAGCGCGCTCACGATACCCATGGTTAGGGTGTGATCCAAACCAAAAGGGTTTCCTATGGCCAGAACTTTTTGGCCGACCTTCAGATCTTGGGTGCTACCCAGGGGAATGGGCCTCAGCTTATCCCGCGGCGCGTCGATTTTTAGAACCGCGAGATCTTGATCCGGAAAGGCGCCCCGCACCTTGGCGTCGTAAACCTTCTGATCGTAGAGCACTACCTCGAAGGCGTTTCCTTCCTGGATGACGTGGAAATTGGTGACAATGTGACCCTGATCATCCCAAATAAAACCGGAACCCGTGCCCGCGGGCGTCTCCTGCACCCGCGAACCGTAGAGAAACCACTGGCGGCGTTTGGTGGTAATGAACACCACCGACGGCGCCGCCCGTTCGAAAAGCTCGACCGTGCTTTTTTCCTCGCCGGCCAGCCCCCCTCGCGGTTGGACCTCGCGGGGCTCCGGCTTCTTTGGATTAAAATAACTTCCGAAGTGATAATACAGAAAAAAACCGACCAACACCCCCGCGACCAGGGAAAGGGTCGGCAATCCTTTTCTTTTGAATCTGGAGGCTGGTTCCAGAAATGGGTCCATGGACATCTCCCTTTATGGCATTTACTCCATTATACCGCGAGCCAAACGAAGGATTTTTGGAACCTAGCGAATTCCGGGCGATTCCCAAGGGAAGGAAATGATGGTAAACATGAGCCCATGATGTGGAGGGCGGCGTAATGTTGCTGGAGTGTGTACCCAACTTTTCCGAGGGTCGCGATCCCGAGCGGATCGAGGGCATCGCCTCGGCCATCCGCGGGGTGCGTGGGGTCCGCCTGCTGGGAGTCGATTCGGGCCGGTCGACCAACCGCACGGTAATGAGTTTTGCCGGCCCCCCGGAGCCCGTGCTGGAGGCGGCCTTTCGCGCCATACAAACCGCGGCGCACCATATTGACATGCGCCGCCACGAGGGCGCCCACCCACGCATGGGCGCCACCGACGTATGCCCGCTCATTCCGCTCCGGGGAATTACCGAGGCCTCTGCCGTGGCCATGGCGCGCGATTTGGCCGCGCGCGTCGGCGCGACGCTGAACATCCCCGTTTTCCTCTACGAAAAGGCGGCCAGTTCTCCCCATCGCCGAGACCTGGCCGCGATCCGCCGGGGCGAATTGGAGGGAATGTCTCAAAAAATGCGGGACCCCGCCTGGCAACCGGATTTCGGACCCGACCAACCCTCCTCTCTGAGCGGGGTGACCGCCATCGGGGTGCGCGATCTCATGATCGCCTACAACGTCAACCTGGAAGGCGCATCTCTCAAGCTCGCCAAAAGGATTGCCAGGCGAATGCGCGCCTCCTCCACCCGCGATTCCAGTGAAAAGCGGAAACCAAGTTTTCCGGGATTGAAGGCAATCGGGTGGTATTTACCGCAATTCGGCCGCGCCCAGGTCAGCATGAACATAACCCGGCCCCGGGAAACCCAGCTCCACGAGATTTTCCGCGCCATACAAAGAGCGGCCCATGCCATGGGCGGCGCGGTCATGGCCGAGTCGTTGGGCGGCGGCGTGACGGATTCGCACGGTGAAGTCTTCGGCCATCGCGGGCTCTTCATCGCGGATGCGAGCCTCTTTCCGATGCCGACGGGCGTGGCGCCGTCGGAACTCGCGCGGCGGCTTGCGGTCGCTCGTAGGACGGCGACGCTGTACGTCGACATCCTCGCTCGACGCTTCAACTCGCCCTACCTGCCCGTCATGGTCCA
>JBGTRP010000185.1:0-10614 GCA_041940685.1 Acanthopleuribacteraceae bacterium | reverse complement strand
CACGCCGGGCAACATCTTTTGACCGGAAACCTGATGGTCTTCCAGAAAGAACTCCTCGCCGGTCAGCAGGGTGTTGAACTTTTGCTCCTTGAAAGTGGAGACATTGCGGCCCAACAGTGGGTGGAGCCGGGGTTCGGCCGCGTCCGAGCCGGATGCCCGTTTGCGCATCTGAACCCAATAACGCTCGCGGGCAAAGGGATAGGTGGGCAGGGAAATTTTGCGTGCGACGGAATCGGGGGCGATGGCGCCGCGGGCCTGAGTCCAGTCGATAGAGACGCCGGCCACCCACAGGCGCGCGAGCTCGTCCAAGCGCTTGCCGGTGATTAGCTCCTCCAGCCGGCGTTGGCCTTCTTCGCCCCGGGGCAGATCATCCGCATCGGCTTGCTTGGAGCGGTCCTTGCCGCGGAAGATCTTGCTGGCTTTCTCTTCTCCGTTCATGAAGGCGGCCAGCAGCCGTTGCAGCTCTTCGAGGGAATCGGTGACCAGGGCCAGGCGTTCCAGCATGGGCTCGCGGCCTGTTTGTTGGGTGAAGGCCAGATCGGCCAGGCGGGGCCTGTTTTCCGCGCTTCGCGTTTGCAGGAAGTCCAAAAAGCGCGCAACATAGGCGCGCAGCCGTTCCTCGTTCTTGGCCGAGAGCAAAACGATTTCAGGCTGACCCTCGTTTGCGGCGGGAGGCGGTTCGCTCGGGAATTCCTCCAGCACGATATGAGCATTGGAGCCGCCCGCTCCGAAGGAACTGATCCCCGCCCGGCGCGGCAGGCTTTCGGTTCGGCCTTCAATCTCCCGGGTCAGCGGCTCCCAGGGCGCGGCCTCGCGCTGTACCTTGAAAAAGGAATCCGCAAAATTGATATGCGGGTTGAGGGTTTCGGTATGGATGGAGGGCGCCAGTTTCCGGTGCTGGAGTTGCAGCAATACCTTGGTCAGGCCCGCGATGCCCGCGGCCGATTCCAAATGGCCCACGTTGGATTTGACCGAGCCGATGGCGATGGACTGCTTGGCCAGTCCGAAATCGGCAAACGCGCGGTTGAGGCCGGTAATTTCGATGGGATCGCCCAATGAGGTGCCGGTCCCATGCGCCTCGATGTAGGAGAGCGTGGCGGGGTCTACCTCCGCCCGTTCCAGGGCCTTGCGAATGAGGTCTCCCTGTAGTTTGGGGTTGGGCACGGTGTAGCCGTTGGTCTTTCCCCCGTGATTGAGCCAACTGCCCTTGATGGTGGCGTAGATGTGGTCGCCGTCCGCCAGCGCCTTGCTGAGCGGTTTGAGCAGCACCGCGCCCACGCCTTCGCCGGGCACATACCCATCGCCGCCCTCGCCGAAAGCCCGGCAGCGGCCATCGCTGGCCGCGAACTTGCCCTGGCTCAGCTGTAGGTATTTGTTGGGATGCACGGTGAGGCTCACGCCGCCGGCAATGGCCATGTCCGCCTCGCCGTCATAGAGGCTCTTGCAGGCCATGTGGATTGCGGTGAGGGACGAGGAGCACATGGTGTCCACGGCCACGCTGGGGCCGCGCAGGTTGAACCAGTAGGAGGCGCGGTTGGCGATGGAGGCATGGGATGAGGTGGAGACCAGGCCATCCTCGACCAGAGTTTCATCCGCGCCGAATAGTTGGTACTGGCCCCACATGACGCCCACGTACACGCCCACCACCTCGCTGGCGAGGCCGGCCCGGGTATAGCCCGCGTCCTCCAGGGTGTGCCACACGGTTTCCAGGAACAAACGCTCCTGGGGATCGAGTAACTCGGCTTCCTTGGGGATGATGCTGAAGAAGAGCGGGTCGAACTTGTCCACGTCGTCCAGGAAGCCGCCCCATTTGGTGTACATCGTGCCGGTTTTGTTCTTGTCGGGATCGAAGTAGTCGCGGACGTTCCAACGGTCGGGCGGCACCTCGGTAATGCAATCCCGGCCGGTCTCCAGGTTGCTCCAGAAGGTTTCCAGATCGTTGGCGCCAGGGTAGCGGCCGCTGAGACCGATGATCGCCACGGGCTCGTTGGCGGTTCGGACCGCTGTTTGGCTGAGGTCGGCCAGGAAACGGCGCCGCTTGACCGGCGCGGGGGGCGCGGGCTCCGCCACGGGCGTACGAGCCACGGGAGCGGATTTAACCTGTGTTGTTTCGCCGATGATCTCCAACAACTTGTCCGGATGTTTTTCCATGAAATAGCCAGCAAGTTCCTCGATGCTCTGGTATTCGAAGAAAAGCGTCCGGGACAGCTCGCCGAAATCCTTTTCCAACGCGGTGCTTAGGTTGAGCACCATCACCGAGTCGATGCCGTAATTGTCGAGCGCCTCGCTGGCGTGAATCTTGGCCGCGGCCACCTTGGTCTCGGCGGCCACTAGCTCCTTGATGTGTTCCTCGGTCTTTTCGCGGATGCGCGCGGCCCGCTCCAAATCCAGGGAAAGGCCTGTATCCGGTTGTTTCTCTTCCTCCCGCGGGAGTTTGTCCTCGGGCGCGGGCAAAAGCACCGCCCGCAACCGGGCGGGTTCGCCCTCGATGACCGCCAGCGAGGATGATTCGGCTCCCATTGCCGCCTCAAAGGCCTGGATGCCGCTGGCCGTACGCATGGGAACCATGCCCAGGCCTTGGCGGATGCGCGCCAGGGTGGCGTCGTCCACCCGCATGCCGCCGGACTGCCAGAGCGGCCAGTTGATCGAAAGGCTTTTGCCCGACCGTTTGCCCTCGCCTACCCATAAATCGCGCAGGGCTGCAAAGGCGTCCATGAAGGCGTTGGCGTAGGCGTAATCGCTTTGCGCCGCATTGCCCAGCACCGCGGCGGTGGAGGAGAACAACAGGAAAAAGTCCAACTTGTCCGCGGCCGTGGCATGATCCAGAAAAACCGTGCCCTGGACCTTGGCGGCCAGCACCTGATTCACCTGCGCCGAGGTTTTCTTGAGCAGGAACGCGTCGCGATTTACGCCCGCGGCATGCAGGACCCCGTTCAAATTGCCGAACCGCTCCCTAGCCTCGGCAAGCAGGGCGCGAACGCTCGCGCGCTTGGAGATATCGGCTTGGATGAAAGCCACCTCGGCGCCCTTGGATTCCAGGTCCTGCAGGCGCTGGCGCAGTGTCTCATCCGGCTCGGAGCGGCCGGTCAGCACCAGCTTGGCGGCGTATGTTTCCGCCAGGTATTCGGCGAAAACCAGTCCCAGCCCGCCCAGGCCTCCGGTAATCAGGTAGACGCCGCCTCGTCGAGGCCGCACGGAGTCGTCATCGCGCGCGGGTGCGGTTTCCCGCAAGACGGATTGCAGGCGGTCCCCTTTCTCATAACGAACCTCGAACCCGGCCTCCGCTCCCGAGGCCAGTTCCGCGCGCGCCAGCGCCGCGATTTCGCCAGTATCCATGGGTGCTTCGCCTCCCAGGGCGATGGCGCGGATCTGGAGCCGTGGGTTTTCTTGGATGGCGCAGCGGGCGATAGCGGCCACGGCCGCATGGGCCGGAGCGGGTAGGCCGCCGTGCTCCGGATGGAGGAAAAGCAGTCTCATGGGGCCATCCGGCTTGCGCTTCAACATGGCTTGGGCGAGGAATATTACGGCATGGGCGCTCTTGGCGAGGGTCGCGTTCAGCGCGGTTTCATGATCGGAAAAGGGTTTCTGGCTCCAGTGAAAAACCGCATGGCCCGGCAACCTGCCGCGTTGGGCCAGATCTTCCAGGAGCGCGGCGTAGTGCTCCGGATCGCCGGGGTTCAGCTTGTAGGCAGATCCATCCAGGGCCTGAAAGCTCTTGCCGGGTCCGACGAGGATGACTTTTTCGGAGCCGAGCAGGGATTTCAGGGCCTCTCCGAGCGCGGGATCGGAATCGAAGACCAGCAAGGGCCCGGAGGGTCTGGAACCGGCGGAGTCCCCATTGGGGAGGGGAGTGGGCTCCATTTTTGAATTGAAAAAGAGCGTTTCCAGCTTGGCCTCGGCCGATGTCGCGGCGGCTGGTTGGAAGGCGCGCAGGGTGAAATCTTTCAGATCTACGAGCACCCGGCCCTCGGGGTCGATGATCTGCAGATTGTATTTTTTCAACGAGGCGCTGGAGGTCGAGGCGGCCACGTGTACGTAACACTCGCGCGTCAGGGGCGCATGCAGCACAACCTCGCCCAAGGCGAAGGGCAGGAAGGGCGTGCCATCCGAGGCCACATCTCCAGCCATGCCCATGACCGATTGCAGGGCGCCATCCGCGAGCGCGGGATGCAGGCCAAACGCTTCGAAGCCGGTTGCCAGTGATTCGGGCAGCACCAGATGGGCGAGCACCTCGGCGCCGGAATAGTGAAGCTCGCGAATGGCTTGAAAGCTGGGACCGTAATTCAGGCCGCCCTCGGAAAGCAATTCATAGCAGCGCCCACTGTCCACGCGCTTGCCGCAGCGTGCGCGGATGGCGGCGACATCGATCCTGGCCGGAGCCGCGATCCGCTCGCGATCCAGATCGATCTTGCCGTTGGATAGAGCCATACGCCCGCCCTCGGGTTGGGGCAGGCCAATCTCGAATTCCAGGCCGTCCGCGGCGGGGTAGATGCCGACCTCCACGGAAACCGGTTCCTCGCCCACCTGAAGCGGCCGTAACCAGGAAAGATTGCGGATTCGCGCCACGGGCATTTCCGCGGCCAGCGAGGCCGCGGCGCGCGCCATTTCGATATAGGCCACGCCCGGCAACACATGCTGGTCGCCCACCACGTGATCCTTTAGGAAGAACATGTCTCTGGTCAGGTCCGTGGCGAACTTTTGCTCCTCCAGATTGGAGGTGTTGCGGCCCACCAGGGGATGCAGGCTGGCCGCGCCGGGCGCGCCCGCGGGCAGGGTGGACGGCTTGTCGATGACCGGGACCCAATAACGCTCACGCGCGAAAGGATAGACCGGAAGCGAAATGCGGTGGGGAAGCGCGGCCCCGCCGGTTCGGTTCTGGTAGATCAGGTTCCAGTCGGTCTCCACGCCCGACACCCAAAGCTGTGCGAGCTTGCCCAATTTCTTGTTGCGGATAATGGTTTTGAGGAAATCCGCGCCTTCCTCGCCTTCCAGCAGCAGGTCGGAACCGCCTTTTTTGGAGCGTACATTGCCGCGGTAGCATTGGGCAATGTCGGCGTTGCCGCGTGCGAGGCGGTCGAGCTTTTCGCGCAGGTCCGCCACATCATCCGCCAGCAGGGCGAGCCGTTCCTCGAATGGTTCCCTGGCCACCTGGAGTGTATAGCAGATGTCCGCGATGGATAGAGGCGCGAGACCTTCCGCGGGCCGGTTCAGGAATTGCGACCAGTCGCGGATGTAATCGCGCAGCCGCTCTCCGTCCTTGGCGGATAACAGGAATAAATACGGGGCGCCGGCATCGGTGAGCGGGGTTGGCGGTTCTGATTCGTATTCTTCCAAAATGAGATGGGCATTGGAGCCGCCAGCCCCAAAGGAACTGAGTCCGGCTCGTCGGGGCACAAGCTGATCCGCGCCTTCCGGGGCGGACCAATCGGTCAACTCGCGCTGCACATAAAAGGGCGAGCTCTCGAAATCGATGTTGGGATTCAGGGTTTCCGCGTGGATGGAGGGCGCCAGCTTGCGGTATTTCATCTGAAGCAAGATCTTGGCGAGGCCCGCGATTCCAGCCGCGGCTTCCAGATGGCCAATATTGGATTTAACCGAGCCGATGGGACAAGTCTGTTTCTCCAGGCCCGCATCTTTGAAGGCGCGCAACAGTCCGGTCATCTCGATGGGATCGCCCAACGCGGTGCCGGTGCCGTGGGTTTCGATGTAGCTGATGGTGGCGGGATCGATGCCGGACCTTTCCAAGGCCTGTTTGATCAATCTGCCCTGGGCAATGGGATTGGGCACCGTGTAGCCATTGGTTTTGCCGCCGTGGTTTACGGCCGTGCTTTTGATGACCGCGAGAATCTGGTCGCGGTCCGCGCGCGCCTTGCTCAGGGGTTTGAGTAGCACCGCGCCCAGGCCCTCGCCGGGCACATAGCCATCCCCGCCCGCGCCGAACGCGCGGCAGCGGCCGTCGCTGGCCGCGAACTGGCTTTGGCACAACAGGTTGTACTTGTTGGGATGGAGCGACAGGTTGACCGCGCCGGCCACGGCAAAGTCGCACTCTCCGCGATGGATGCTTTCACAGGCCATGTGGATCGCGGTGAGGGAGGAAGAACACATGGTGTCCAACGCCAGGCTGGGACCTTGGAAGTTGAACAAGTAGGAGATGCGGTTGGCAATGGAGGCAAACGACGAACTGGAGGCGATGGCCACGCCCTTGAGCGCCTCCTCGGCGCCGTAGAGTTGGTACTCACCGTACACCACGCCGACGAATACGCCCGCGGCCGCGCGGTCGAGCGCCTTTCTGGTGTAACCCGCGTCCTCGAACATATGCCAGACGGCTTGAAGGAAGAGACGTTCCTGGGGGTCGAGCAACTCTGCCTCGCGGACCGAGATGTTGAAGAACAGCGGGTCGAACAAATCGACACCGTCCACGAACCCGCCCCACTTGGCGTAGGTTTTGCCCCATTTGCTGCGGTCCTCGTCGAAGTTCTGGCGGTAGTCCCAGCGATCCGGAGGAATTTCGGAGATGCAGTCCACCCCGGCCTTGAGATTCTGCCAAAAGGCGTAGAGGTCAGCGGCCTTGGGGTATACGCCGGCATGGCCGATGATGGCGATTTCCTCGTCCTCTTGAGGCTTGGCGCTGAACCGTCCGGAAGCCTTTGGCCATTCCCCGCGTCCGGTTGCGAAAGGAGCGATTTCCGGGACGGCATCGACCCATTCCTCTTCCAATTCCACGGGTGCGGGGGTTTTCGAGACCGTTGTTTCCGGGGCCTCGGCCTTGGCCAGATCGAAAAGGGCCATGAGTTGATCGGAATGGTTTTCCAGGAAGTAATCGGTGAGCTCCGCAATGGTTTGGTACTCGAAGAAAAGAGTGCGTGAAAGCCTGCCGAAATCTTTTTCCAACAAGCGGTTGAGGTTGGTGATTACCACGGAATCGATACCGTAGGTTTCCAGCGGCTCACGCGGTTCGATCTGGCCGGAAGGGGTTTTGGTCTCCTCGGAAACGATCCGTTTCAGCATCGTCTCGGTCCGCTCGCGCAGACGTGGGTCCTCGCCAACCGATGCCGTGGCGGGCGCTCGCTCTTCCGCGGGCTTGGGTTGGTCCACTTGACCCAGAAGCACCGCGCGTACCTTGGCGGGCTTGCCCTTGACCACCATCAAACGGGGCTCGGGGCCGCCGATGGCGAATTCCAGCGCGCGCATACCGTCCTCGGTGGGCAGGGGCTCCCAACCCAGGTGGTCGGTCATGGCCTGAATGGCGGCCTCGTCCAATTGCATGCCGCCATCCCGCCAATAAGGCCAGTTGATGGCGACGGACTTGCCCTTTCCTCCGTTTCGGGGCAAGTCGCGATAGGCGCAAAAATGGTCCATGAATGCGTTGGCATAGGCGTAATCGGCCTGTGCCACGTTGCCGGTTACCGCGGCCGTGGAGGAATAAAGCGCAAAGAAATCGAGATCTTCGCCCTTGCTGGCCTCATCCAGGAAAAGTGTGCCCTGGAGCTTGGGGGCCAACACGTTTTCGATGGAGGCGCGGGTTTTGCGCATCAGGAAGCCGTCGTCGATGACGCCCGCGGCATGAAGCACCCCGTGCAAGCCGCCAAATCGGGTGCGGGCCTCTTCTACCAAGCTTTGGCAATCCTTGAGTTTGGAGATGTCCGCGCTGACATATACGGCCTCGCCGCCCAAGTCGCGCAACCGCTTCAATTTCTCCTGTATGCCCTTGGGCGTCTTGGAGCGTCCCGCGAGCACCAACCGCGCGCCAAACCGTTCGGCCAGGTGACAGGCGGTCAAAAAGCCCACGCCGCCAGCGCCGCCGGTGATGAGGTACACGCCCTGGCGCCGCAAGGCTGGAGACTCGTGCGCTTCGGGGATTCCGCGTTCCTCGAGCGCGGGCGTCTGCCGCCGGCCCTCGCGGTAGCGAACCGCTACATGCTCGCCTCTCGGCGCATTCATCTCGGCAAGCAGGGTCTCGATGAGCGCATCTCCGCTCTCCAGGGAGGGCAAGGCCAGAGATTGGTAGCGGTAGCGCGGGTTTTCCAGCCGGATACAACGAGCGAGAGCCGCAACCGCGCCGTACACGGGTTCCGGCGAATCCGCCGTTTCCGCGTAGACGAACCAGAGGCTGATCTCGTGTTTCGGCTTTTGCGCCATGAGCGCCTGGGTGAAGCGAACCAAGGCGAGCGCGCCATGCTCGAGCTGTTCGCCAACCGCCTTGGCCGTGTTCGTAAAGGGCTCCCGCGACCACAAATGCACGACCCTTTCGGGCAACAGGTCGCGTTGCTGGAGAGCGGTTGTCAATTGTTGGAAGTCATCCGCGTGGCCGGGGTGAATTTCGAAGTGGCGCTCGGTTTTTTCCGCGTAACTCCCGCCCGGAGTGACCAGCACCAGCCGCTCGGGAGCGAGCCTTTTTGCGAGCAGATCGCGATTGCGGCCGTCCATGTCGAATATCAGGGTGAGCGGCGCTGGATCGGGTTTTTCCACGGCCGCCAGCGGGCTCTCCGTCCAGGTCGAGGCGAAGCCCAAAAGCGCCGAGTCCTCGGCGCCCGACGCCCTGGGATCGGTTGTGAAGGCGGGCGCGGTTTGTACCCTGAACCCTCTGGCGCGAACCGCGAGCTCTCCCTTTTCGTTGCAAAGCGTGAACTGGAGCTCATCCTCCCGCGTTGCGGTCAGGTGGACATAGGCCTTGGCCGGGACGGAGCCCAGGATTTCCAATGTTTCCAAGGATGCGGGCAGATAAGGACGGCGCTCGCCATTCTCGTGGGCCTTCCATGCCTGGAAGGCGTGCAGGACGGCTTGCATGGCCACGGGATGGAGAAGCTGAGCATCCGCGTGTTCGCGGGCCGCGTCCGGCAATTCCAACCTGGCGAGGCATTCGCCTTTTTGTCGCCACAACTCGACAATCGCCCGGGATGCGGGGCCGCGGGTCAAGCCGGATTCGGCAGCCACCTCGTAAACCTTATCGGCGGCCAAGGATTCGGCGCATCGCTTCCGGATGGTATCGATATCGATGGTTTCGCCTTGGTCTTGATTCGTTGCGTCTCCAAGCGCCAGGCGGCCCTGGGCGTGGACCTTGGGTTGTGACGGGTTCTCCCTGGTCTGGATTTGGAAGGGGATGCCGTCGCGGTCCGGAGCAAGACAGATGTGAACGCCGATGGGCCGATCGTTTAGGACAATTGGCCGCGACCAGACCAAATTCTCGATTTTTCGGACCGGCTGTTCCGCGGCCAGCGCGCCGGCGGCGCGCGCCATTTCCAGGTAGGCAAGACCGGGCAACAACTCCCGGCCGGTCATCAGATGGTCCCTAACAAGGGGGGACGCGCCGCTGAAGACCGTGGTGAATTTCTGTTCCCGTAGGTTGGAGGTGTTGCGGCCCACGAGTGGGTGCAAGCTCTCCACGGCGATGGTTTCCGGTTCCAATTCGCCATCGAGAAATGCGCGCAGCTTGCCGTCCTCCGCGGGCACCCAATAGTGTTCCTTGGCAAAGGGATAGGTCGGCGCGAAGATGCGGCGGGGCAGGTCCGCATCGCTTGCATGTTGCGCATGCAAGGCCAACCAATCCACGGTTCCGCCTCGCGTCCAATGGCGGGCGATCTCCTCGGCCCCGGAGGAAAGCGCGATGGGATCGGTGGAGGCGGACCCTTCTTCAGCGGACCGTTTCAGATTGGCGTGGAAGAGGCCCTCGATACCGGATTCACCGTTTTGGAAACGGCGCAGCAAGCCGGCTAGGGAGGCTTTGTCCTGAACGACAGCGGCCAAACGCTCGACCATGGGCTCGCGCCCGGTTTGGAAGGTAAAGGCCACATCGCAAAGGCGAACCGCTTGCCCGGCATCGCTTTCCAAAAAGTCCGCGAGCAGGCCCGCGTAAGCCTGGAGCCGGCCGAGGTTGCGCGCGGAGAGCACCGCGATTTGGAGCGTTTTCGGTTCTTCGCCCCTTGACTCGGGAGCTAGGTGCTCCTCCAGCGCGATATGCGCGTTGGCGCCGCCGAAACCAAATGAACTGACGCCCGCGCGGCGGGGCACCGGCCGGTCGGAGCCATCCCGGAGCGGGGTCCAGGGCTGGGTGTGATCCACGATGTAGAAGGGGGATCGGTCGAGCTTGATATAGGGATTGCGTTCCTTTTGGTGGATGGTCGCCGGCAGGGTTTGGTGCTTCATGGCCAGGATCAGTTTGGCGAGGCCGGCCACGCCGGAAGCGGGCTCCAGGTGACCGACATTGGTCTTGACCGCGCCAAGGCCGCAATAGGCTTCCGCCAGCCGGCGCGGCTCGCCGTCGGGCGAAGCCTTGGCCGCCATTTGCTTGAACGCGGACTTGATGCCCTCTATTTCCACCGGGTCGCCAAGCTCCGTGCCCGTGCCGTGCAGCTCCAGGAAGGAGATGGTGGCGGGATCGAAACCCGCCTCCTCGTACGCGGTGACCAGAAGATCGGCCTGGGCCTCGGAGTTGGGCGCGGTCAGGCTGGTGGCCTTGCCGCCGTGATTCTCCGCGGTGCCCTTGATGACCGCGTGGATCGTGTCGCCGTCGCGCTGCGCGTCTTCGAGGCGCTTGAGCGCGACGATGCCGACGCCGCTGCCGAAGATCGTGCCCTGCGCGTTCTGGTCGAACGTCCGGCAGTGCCCGTCCGGGGA
>JBGTRP010000184.1:0-10623 GCA_041940685.1 Acanthopleuribacteraceae bacterium | reverse complement strand
CTTGGTGGCTTGCCGCTCCGCGTCGTTGAAGTAGGCCGGAACGGTAATGACGGCTTCCTTGACCGACTCGCCCAGATAAGATTCGGCCGCGGCCTTCAGCTTTTGAAGGATCATCGCCGAAATTTCAGGCGGCGAGTAATCCTTGCCCGAGGTGCGGATGCGCACGTCGCCGCCCGGACCGGAAACGACCTTGTAAGGCATGCGCTCGGATTCTTTGGTGACCTCATCGAATTTTTTACCCATGAAGCGTTTCACCGAATACACGGTATTCTCCGCGTTGGTGATCGCCTGGCGTTTGGCCACTTGGCCCACCAGAATATCGCCATTCTTAGAAAACCCGATCACCGAGGGCGTGGTCCTGGTGCCCTCCGCGTTGTTGATGATCACGGGTTCTTTGCCTTCCATGACCGCGACGACCGAGTTGGTCGTCCCCAGGTCGATGCCGATAATTTTTGTCATTGGCGTTCCTCCTTGAGCCCTCGCTCAAATTTCTCTTTCACGGTTGCAAATATAAAACATGAGTGTGATAATGTCAAATTTATTTTATACAAATGTTGTCAAGTTTGTTTTTCTGAGTCGCCGCAATGCGCCCGGGCTCAGGCGCCCTGTCGGAGCGGCGCTAAACCGGGCCGGAAAGCCCTCTGGGATGCTAAAATGGGAGCCCGAAGCCGTGGCAATTCTCCCGCCCGGGCCCATGGTTCCGCGAGGCTTCGGCGCGTCCCCCAGGGCAGACTCGCCAATTCCGGTCTGGCGCCGAGGGGGGCGGCGCAAAAAACCCAAAGATCCCAAAAGGGAGGATATATGTCCCAAACCTCCAACCTGAGAGACCTGGTGGAGCTACCCGGCTCCTACATCTATAAAATTATCGTCAAACCATCCAAGGTGAATGGCGACCGCCTTCTCGCCCTTACGGAGAATGAGTTGGGCAGGCAGGTGGCGCGCGCCGGGCTGAGGCTGACCCCCTCGGCCAAGGGAAACTACCATTCCTATACCCTGACGCTGTTTCTGGAAACCTTCGAGGAGTTGGAGAGCCTGTATCAGGTCTACCGGGAACTGGATGGAGTGGTGATGGTAATTTAAACCCGAATTCCCAGCCATGGACCGAGGTCCGCTCCCTTCAGGTTATTCCGTGGGTTTGTTTCAGCGCTTCGATTTCGTTGTTGACGCGCTCCCAGGCGGCCATTTTCTCACCGAGTAGGGTTTCGAGCTCTTTCTTGCGGTCATTTTTTTCCCGAACCTCCTCGGGCTTGGCCTTGCTGAAGTAGGTCGGATCAAAGAACAAATCATTGATGGCGTCGCTTTCGCTCTCCAGCTTTTCGATTTCTTTTTCCAAGGCGCTGCTCTCCTCCACCAATGGCCGCGCCGCGGCGAGGTAGGCATTGCGCTTGGCGGCCTTTCCCTTTTTCTTGCGCTTTTCCTTCTGATAGTCGCCGGCCTCTTTCTTTTCGGCGGGCCTGTCCGCGCGCAGATCCACCTGGTAACTCAGATGATCCACGCCCTCCTTGTCCAAATATTCCGCGTAAGTTCCATCGAAAAGGTCGATTCCTCCGGGCCGGATCTCCAAAATTTTTGTGGCCACATGGTTGACCACGTAGCGGTTGTGGCTAACCAGGATAAGTGTGCCATCGTAGTCTTTCAAGGCATTGACCAGGGATTCGATGGACTCCATGTCCAGATGGTTGGTGGGCTCGTCCATGAGCAAAACATTGCCCTGGAGCAACACCAGCTTGGCGATAATGAGGCGCGCGGCCTCACCGCCGGACAACGCGGCGGTAGACTTATGCACATCATCGCCGGAGAATAAGAGATTTCCCAGCGTACCTCTGATCACGCCGATGGACTCCCCCGGCGCAAACTGATATAGCCATTCATAGGGGGAAGTGTTGGTTGAAATATTTTCACGATGGTCCTGTGAAAAATATTGGGGATGGGTCTCATAGCCCCATTCCGCCTCGCCCTTATCGGACCGCAATTCGCCGACCAAAATTTTAAGCAGCGTGGACTTGCCGATGCCATTGGGGCCGAGTACGGCGATTTTATCGTCGCGAAACACGTCAAAGCTGACATTTTCCAGCACCCGCTTTTCGCCGAAGGCCTTGCTGACGCCCCGCACCGATAGCACCTGCTTTCCGGGCGGGCGACAACTGGTAAATTGAATGCGCGGATACACGCGCGAGCTGTACACCGGGTCCACGATATCTTTTTCCATGCGTTCAATCTGTTTTACCTTGCTTTGGGCCTGGCGGGCCTTGGTCGCCTTGGCCTTGAACCGCGTGACGAACTGCTGTAGCTCGTCGATCTTTTTCTCGGCTTTTTCCGCTTCAAGACGCCGCATCTCCTCCTCGGCGGCCTTGGCGTCGAGAAACTGATCGTATGCGCCCTTGTAGAGCTTCACGGTCTGATAGTCGATGTCGAGGATATGGGTGCAGACATTGTTGAGAAAGAGACGGTCGTGGGAGACCACCATGACCACGCCGCGATATTGGCAGAGATAGGATTCCAGCCACTTGATGGAAAAAATATCCAAGTGGTTGGTGGGCTCGTCCAGCAGCAACACATCCGGTTCGCCGAACAGGCACTGCGCCAACAGCACCCTCAACTTGTAACCGCCGGATAGGGTGCTCATGGGCTCGCGATGCTTTTCCGTGGGAATGCCGAGACCTTCCAGCATTTCCGCGATTCGGCTTTCCGCCACATACCCGCCGTTATCGCCGATGACCTCTTCCAGGTGGGCGATTTTCTCCGGAGCGGAGCGGGAGTCGGCCAAGAGCTTTTCCTTCTCGCGCAAGGCCTCCGCGAGCACGGGCCGCCCCCGGATCACCACATCCATGATGGCCACGTCCTCAAAGGCGAAATGGTCTTGGGTCAGGGTGCCCAGCCGCAAACGGGTCGGCAGGTTGATCTCTCCGCCGTCACTGGACTCCTCACCCACCAGTATGCGCAACAGGGTGGACTTGCCCGAACCGTTGGCCCCGACCACGCCATAGCGCTTGCCGGGGTCGAAGCGCAAATTGACGCCCTCGAAAAGCACCCTTGCGCCGTAGCGTTTGGTGAGGTCGGTAACCGTGATCATCGCGAGGCTCCGGTTTTTGGCTTTCCCGCGGGCCGTCCACCGGCCATTCGTTTCAGAATTGCCCCCGGTCCGCGAATCCACTATCTTAAATGAACCTGGAAAGAGAAGCCAAGCCCAAGGGAGAAAAATCGTCATGCAACAGACCGCCCATGGATTCAAGCTCATCATTTTCAATATCGAAAAGGAAGTAAACGTGGGGCTGCTTTTCCGCTCCGCTTACGCCTTCGGCTGCGAAGAGATTCTGCTGGTAGGCCGCCAACGGTTCAAGGCCACGGGCGCCAGCGGCACCCACAGGGCCCAGCCCAGCCGCCGTTTCTTCACGCTGAAGGAGGCGGTCGAGGATTGTAAAGAAAAGGGCTACCGCATCGTGGGCGTGGAAATCGGCGGCACTTGTCTGACGCGAGCCGACTTGAACCGCAACATCGCTTTTATTCTCGGCAATGAGGGGCGCGGCCTGGCCGACGCCGCGAAATTCTGCGAGGAGATCGTCAGCGTGCCGCAATGGGGCGGGGTTCCTTCCCTGAACGTCACCGTGGCCGCCGCGATTACCATGTTCGAATTTCAGCGCCGCCAAGACCGCCCCCCACTCGAGAGCAGGGGCCAACGCTATTCCGATCGGGCCTATCCTTCACCCGGGCGCCCGACCTGAAGAAAGGCGCCGGACCACATCGGCAAGACGCTCTCGATTTTTGCCCAATGGCGGAGGCAAAGGTTGATTTTTTGCCCAATCTTTTTATAATGTTGTGCCCGGTTTGCCCTTCCTCCCTGATCGCCATGCCGGCCAAGACGCGGCGCTTCCATCTGGCGTGGACCCGCGCGCGCCTCCCCACGCATTTTTGCAGGAGGAAACCCTATCGTTGTTTTTTGAAGGCTCAGAAAAAAAGGTCGAAATATTTATTAAACCCGGCTCGGTTTCTCTGCGCGTACGCGATCTCCTTTGGGACGAGGTGGTGAAAAAGGCCAATGCCACCATTCTTTCCAAGATATCCAATCCCGAATGCGACGCCTACTTGCTTTCGGAGTCCAGCCTCTTCGTTTATGAGCAACGGGTGGTGATGATCACCTGCGGCACGACCAGTCTTGTCAACGCGATCGAATATATGCTGCGACAGTTCGGCCTTGAGAACATTCTGCTTTTGATGTTCGAACGCAAGAACGAACGCTTTCCCGACAATCAACCCTCGGACTTTCAGCAAGACACCTCCCGGCTCAGCCGGCATTTGCCGGGGAAATATTTCCGATTCGGCTCGGCCCAGGGCAATTACATCGACCTCTTTTACTTTCGCAGCCAATTTTCTCCCCCCGGGGATGATATGACCCTCGAAATCCTGATGCATGACCTACCCGAATCTTCCAGGGAGCTTTTTTGCGGTTCTTCCCTGGAGGAGCTGTACCGTCGCACGGACATTCCACATGTGCTCGAAGGATACGTTTGTGACGATTTTGTATTCCAGCCCATGGGTTACAGCCTCAACGCCTTGAAAGGCCAGCATTACTACACCATTCATGTCACGCCGGAAGAAGATTGCTCCTACGCCAGTTTCGAGACCAATCATTTTTTCGAAGCACTGGAGTTGGAGCGCACCGTGGAGCGGGTTCTGGAAATTTTTAAGCCTCAGAGCTTTTCCTTACTCTTTTTTCAGAGCGGGAATCTGGAGTTCCGGTTACCCTCCTCCTACCGGATGGAGAATCAGGTATATAAAACCATTTGTGGTTATCAGATCCGTTTCTGTAACTTTCAAGAAATTGCATCGCTCACACAAAGCCGACCCTAATCAGCGCGCGGCAAATCCAAGTCAGGGGAGATATCTACATGGAAAGTTTCGACAAGGTGCATATCTGGGCGGAGGAAAGGGTCGGAGAGATCGCCTCGCAAAAGTTCCGTGTTTCCGAAACCCTTTTTAGCGGTAGAAGCGACTTTCAGAAGGTAGATGTTTTAAAAACCGAAGGCTATGGAGTCATGCTGTTTTTGGATGGGTTGGTGATGCTCTCGGAACGAGATGAGTTCATCTACCACGATATGATCAGCCATGTTCCCCTCTATGTTCACCCCCGGCCCAAACGGGTGCTGATCATCGGCGGCGGGGACGGCGGCACCGCGCGCGAGGTGCTGCGCCACGAGGATGTGGCGCAATGCCATATGGTTGAGATCGACGGCATGGTAGTGGAAGTCAGCAAGCGCTATATCCCAAAGACCGCGGTGGGCTTTGAGCATCCCCGCCTCAAGCTCACCATTGGGGACGGCGTCCGACATATGGCGGAGACGGACGAGCGTTACGATGTGGTGATCATCGATTCCACCGACCCCATCGGACCCGCCAAACCCCTGTTCGGAGAAACCTTCTACCGCAACGTGTTCCGCGTCCTTGCCGATGACGGAATTGTCGTCGCTCAGGGAGAATCGTCCCATTATGAATTGGAGGCGCAACGCACGGTTCTCAGCAGCATGGGCAAGGTGTTCCCAAAGGTTTCTCTCTACAACTACTGCAACCTCACCTACCCCGGCGGGTTGTGGTCCTTCGTGTACGCATCCAAGGGGCTCTGCCCTCTCGCGGATTTGGACGGCGCCCGCATCAAGCAACAGAACCTCGACCTGTCCTACTACAACGAGGATATTCACCGGGCCGCGTTCGCATTGCCGAGCTTCCAGCGCCAACGGGTGGGCGACTTGTTGCGTTCCTGAGGACAGCGGCTCCAAAACAGCCCCCAAAAAACAAGTATGGAACCGAGCAACGATGAAGCGGCTGCCAAGCGTCCTGGTTTCAGGGCCGCGATGATGAGCCGGCTGTGAATTTGGTCTCCCGCGCACCGGCCAGGGCCCTATCATAGAAAAACCCGCCGGAAGGGCGGGTCGTTGAAACATGAGGTTTTCTGATCTCGGCCGAAGAAAGGAAGGGCTCCCGCGTTTTGGGGAGCCCTTCGTTCGTATCATTCAATGCAGATGATCAGATCGAGCACGTCTAGGGTGACGCGCCACAAGGGCAAGGCGGCCAGGAGGTCGACACAGGCGTTTTCGCAAGCGCTGCCCGCGAAAACCTCTACATCGTCAACCCACCAGCCGGGTGCGGACACACTGCTGTCGCATCCCATGCGCCAACGGAACAGAACGGAGCTGCCTCCGAAATCGGAGATGTCCACGGAAACCTTGGAAAAGCTTGCACTCGGTCCCGACCAGGCGGGCCGGCCGCCCAAGGGGTTCGCGCTGGCGTTGAGCGTGAGGTTGTAACCGCCCTCCAGGAAACGGGAGGGATCGGTTGGGATGGAGCCGCCATTCCCCTGCAGGATATCGAACCAGGTGGTTCCGCCGTCGGTGGAGTATTCCAACACGCCGCCGTCCCAGTTCAGTTCGGTATCGGGCCGGTGCCAGAACTCGAGCCTTGCCGGGGCGCCCATGGGAATGGAGTTGATGGCGCTGGAGAGGGCCACGACCTGATCTTTGACCACCGGTTCATCGGAGCAGAACCAGGAGGTAACCGGAGAATTGGCGTCCGTGGTTACCAGAGACCAGGGGCTGGTTCCGGTATCGGCGGCGAGGGCCATGGTTACCCAGTTGCCCGAGCCGGATTCCATATCATCCATGAAGAAATTGGTATCCGGACCGGTCGCCACGCCTGACATTTCGACGGTGTTGGCGTCTTCATTGCCGCTGGCGCAGGGCCCGCTGCCGTTGCCGCTGGAGTCTTCCGCACGCACCACGTAGTAGTAGGTGGTCAGCGGATCGATGTCGGTATCCACGTAGGTGGTGCCGGAGACGCAGGAAGCGATCAGGTTCCCGCCACCGGGTACGAACCCGGGGGTAGTGTCGCGGTAGATGTTGTAGACCAACCCACCACCTTCCATAGCGCAATTATCGGTGGCCGCCATCCAGCTCACTTCCAGCGAGCAGGACATGAGCTGCAGATTGGTAACCGCATCGACCCCGGCAAAATCGGGAGCCAGCAGACAGAGGCCCGTGGCGGTTTCGTCGTCGCAGTTGCTGTCGTCGGATTCGCAATCCTCCACCGCGTCATAGGCGGTGACTACATAGGAATAGGTGGTTCCGCCGGAAACCGTGCTATCGGAATAACTGGTTCCCGCCACGCCAGAGGCGATTTGCGCGTAGGAGCCCTGGGGACAGGAACCCACGGCGCGGTAGACATTGTAGCTGGTAGCGCCGGCGCTGGCGGTCCAATTCAGATCGATCTGGTTATCGCCGTTATTGGCCGCGGTAAGGGTGGTCGGCGCATCCGGAGGCACGCAGCCGCAGGAATCGAAGGCGAAGCTGCCGATGCGGGTGGACCAGGAACTGGAGGTGTTGTATTCGCCGGTGAACCAGAAGGTGCAGCCGTCCTCGGGGTCCACGTTCATGGCCGAATAGTCGCCGTAGCGGTTGCTGCCGTTGGAGGCGGAACCGTTGACGAGCACATGCTCGCCTTGCGGCATGGTGCCCGCGGGATCGCCTTCCAACCGGCCCACGTAGCGCAGACTCGGGCTGACCGTATCGCTGGAAACGTTGTAGCCCATGGCGATGTTTCCGCTTTCATCCATGGCGATGCCGGCCATCCAGCGGTTATCGGAATCCGGAGAATAGGTGCCTTCCTGGAAGAGCGACCAACCGCCGCCCGTGTTGCGCAGCTCGAACCAGCGAATGCCGCCCAAATCGGCGCCGTTGACATCGGTTACCAGGTTCCCCACGAGAGTTTGGTGGCTACCGAAGTTGCGATATTGCAGACGGTTCATGATGACTTCGCGCAGAGGATCGAGATCCGCGCCGCCGCCGGGCTGATCGAAACAGCTAAAGGAGGTCAAACCGCAAAGAGAGGAGTCAAATTCGGCCACCCCGATATTGGTGGGTCCCGTGAAGGTGGAGTTGCCTGGATTTACCCAGTCCACGGTGAATTCATAGATCTCCAGAAAGTCCTGGCCCGGATCGTTGGAGCCCGGGTTGTGAGGCTCATCATCCCGATGGCGCATGATGTAACCGGGCGCATTGGCGGGAGGAGGATCGCCGTCCAGATCCGCCGGCGTCATCGCCTGGAAACCGAATCCCGACAAGTCGGGAACCGTGAACCGCTGCGAGGTAGCGGCCGCGCCGGCCAGCATTTGCGTGCGGTCGAGCGCGTAGGCCGGGCTGGGTCCGGACTCGTTGCTGGTCACGTAATAGGCATCCGGCCAAACCCCATACTTGGGGTAATCGGGAAAGTTGGGGGTGGGAAAGGCATAGGCGAACCAGCCGCCCGCGATCGGGTCCGAGGTCTGAGAGACATATACGCAGAGCGTGTTGGCGCCCTGGGGCGCGAACTCGCTGATGAACCATCGCTGCGCCTGTGCGTCGTAGAGGATGATGGGATCGCCCGCACCGGAGGCGCAAGTCCCCGTCGCCAGGTTGTCCATGGTAAAGGGACCGGCCGCGACAGAGCCGTCCGCCTTGTTGTAAATGGTGTACACGCTGCCGCCGCCGGAGTTGATCGACTGGATGTAGTAGTTCATACCCACGTCGCCCACGGTATCGGGCGGGTTTACGCCGGTAAAGCCCTGGCCGTCGAAGTTCAGAATCGGCGTATCGAAATCCCGCATGGCCATGGGCGGGGGGGCATCGTCCTGAAGCGCGAGCAGCGGGTCCATTTGACGCGGCTCAATATAGGGCGGCGGGGTCGCATAATGACGCCGGGGAACCTCGCGGATCGGGTCGCCCGGTTTCCATTGTTGGGGCCTCGGCAAATCGCGGAGATCCACGTTGATGACCGTGGGAATCACGGGGTCGCTGGCCTCCGCGCCCACGAGATGAATCTGCTTCGGGCCTGAAGCGGGAGGCGTCTGCGCCAGGGTTGAAAGGGTGCAAGGGATGCTCAAAAGGAGCAAAGCTACCGGCCAAAAGCGGCTCGCCCTGTTAGTTCGTGTTCTCATCATGATCTCCTTCCATGGGCCTCTAAAACTCGGGTTGGCATTTATCCAAAATGAAATGTCTAGCAATTACCTCGATGCCTTTCCAACTCCTCCGCCTCGCTTGATTCCGAACCTGATGCGCTCGCGATCATCCTCGCGTCATTATGTATGGCGGTCTTCAAAGGGTAGCCGGAAGCGAAGCGTGGGGGATCGGCCCGACCGCCGGAAAGTAGGTCCGGCCCTTGTGCCTTGGCCCACTCGCTTCGCGCCCTGAATCCACTCGCGTGGATTTTGAGGAATGCCTCTCTATTATAGAGAAGGTTGCGCTCGGGTTAAATATTTTTCAGGATTCTAGGTAAAAACGGTTACTCCCTGGAACTGGGCACGATCGTCATCTCAACCCGCTCGCCGCCTCTCATCACGGCTATCTTGGTGGGCGCCCCTATCTTGATGGCCTCGATCGCATAGGTGTAATCGTAAATGTTCTCCACCGCTCGGCCCGCGAGCCATACGATAACGTCCCCGCCGCGGAGGCCGGCCTGTTCCGCGGGTCCGCCCTTGGCCACCCCCGATAGCTTGACCCCCGCGACATCGCCCTGCGCATAATCGGGAATGGTTCCCAGATAGGCGCGCATCACGGCGCGGGCGGGCCCCTCGGGCTTTTCCATTTCCCGGTAATCGGGCATCTCTTCCCGCTTGGCCAGACCCTCGGCGACCAGCGCCATAAAACGCGCCACGTCCTTCATACCATCGTAGTTCAACTTCTCCGGGGTATCGCGCGGTGAGTGGTAGTCCTCATGAGATCCCGTGAAAGCGCTGAGGATGGGTACGCCCTTGAGAAAGAAGGAAGTCGCGTCGGTGGGGAGGTAACTATCTTTTTGGGTGACAATCGGCAACCCGATGGGGGCATTGCGGCGCTCCACCTCGCCGGCCCAGTACGAACTGGAACCCAAGCCTTGCAAGACCAGCGACTTATCCAGTCGTCCCACCATGTCGAGGTTGAGATAGGCGACCACCTCGGGGCGCAGGCTGCTGGGTTCGGTCTTTCCGGCAAAATGGTTCACGTAGTAATTGGAGCCAAGCAGGCCCAATTCCTCTCCGGACCAGGCGGCGAAGATGATGTCGTGCTTCAATTGCAGGCTGCCGGAGCGGACGCGTTCCGCCAGAAATTGAGCCATCTCCAGAATGGAGGCCACGCCGGATGCATTGTCATCGGCGCCATGGTGAATTTGTCCGCGTTCATCGTCCTTGGCGAGCGAACCGCTTCCCTCTCCCCTGCCCAGATGGTCCACGTGGGCGCCCGTGATGACCGCGCTGGCCGCGGGCGCGCCCGAGGCGCTCAAGCGAGCGGCCACGTTGCGGCCCATCCGCTTCTCCTGCACGATATCCACGGTCAGAGCCAGCCTCGTGGGCAAGGAAAAGCCCATGGCCATTTCTCCGGAATCGAGGGAGGACTGAAGTTGTTTGAGGTTTTTTCCGCCCGTGGCGAGGATGGCTTCAGCCAGGCGATTGGAAATGCTGATCGCGGGCATGCTGCCGCCCGCCAGGCTGGCGTCAAAGGCCAGTTTCACCAACTCGTCCCGCACCTGAGCGTTGGGACCGCTGACCACCAACAACCCTCGGGCGCCCTGCTCCCGGGCGACCATTGCCTTGTATCGCATGCCCGAATAGCGGTTGAGATGGCG
>JBGTRP010000183.1:0-10648 GCA_041940685.1 Acanthopleuribacteraceae bacterium | reverse complement strand
GGTATTTACGATTCCCAATTGAGTATCCGTGGATTCTGAAACCTGAACATCGGGAAAATAAAGATCGGGGTTGAGTACCGAAACGCCGATACTGTACCCGAAACCCATACGTTTTGCGTTGGGAGCGGGGGAAACGCGCAGGAAGTACGCTCCCGCCTCCAAATCCCTGGCCTGCAGGTTGCCCTCCCCACTGATCAGCGTTGTGCTGACGACCTCACCCGTCCCATCAAGAACCTCAACCAGGCCCGCATCCGTGGTGTTCAGCACGATTTCTAGGCTTTGGCCATTTTGGGGAACCTCGATGCGATAAAAGTCCTCGGCGGAGGCGTCGTCGACCAGCAGGTTTTCATAACCGCCGGGCGTGAGCAACGGCGCCTGCAGGAGGTTTTCATTGGGCTCGAAGCGCGCATCCGTGGAGGAACGAACGGTAATGGTGCGCGTTTCGGTTAGGGTTTGCTGGCCGCCGGAGGTGACCGCGTAGAGCGAGACATTGTATACGCCTTCCTCGGAGTAGGTAATCCGACCGGGAACCGTGGCCATGCTGGTTCGGCCATCGCCGAAATCCCAAAAATAACGCAGTCCCCGGTGCCCATTATCCTTCGATGTTACCGCCTTGAAGAAGACCTCGCCCGCGCCTTGGCGCTTACCGACGCCGCCCGGCTGAATTTCCAGGTCGGTGGGGATGTCGATATCCACCTCGGGCGGCGCATTGGGGTCTACCACGAAAAGGGTGATCTCATCGCGGGGCAACAATCCGCTCTCGCTATCGGAAGCGTAAAGGCGAACCTGGTAGCGGCCCGGCTCATCGTAAACCACGTCGTTGAGGATTTGGCCATTCTCGGTTCGGCCATCGCCCAACAACCAGAACAATTGGAATTCCCGCTTGGCCGAGGCGTCTACTTCGAGCTGACCGGTAAAGCGCAGGGGTTGGCCCGCGAGGACGGTGGCGCCATCCTCTGGTTCGCTGATGCGGACCGCGTCGGGCAGCCTGCCGTCCGAGGTGACCCGCACATTGACGAAATCGGTCGCCGTGGCGCCATCGCCGTCGCGGGCGCGGCACACCACGGTAAAATTGCCATCCTCATCGAATAATCTGGAAAAGGTCGCGCCGGATGTGATCGACCCCGGTTCGGAAGTAAGGAACCATTCCAAGGAAACGGTTTCGGAATCGGGGTCGCTGGCCTCGGCCAGGAAGGAAAGGGTCTCGCCAAGGCTGACGCCGATTGTGGCGGCCGTGGGTTCCAAAATCTGGACCATGGGCGGGATGTTCTCGCTTACGCGGAAGTGAATCCGCGCGGGAGAGCGATCCGCGTTACCACCCGCGTCCACCGCATAGCAGGACGCGATGTAGAGCGCCGGTGTCTCAAAGCTCACGCCATCGAGGGCGGCGCCCTCGAAACGGCGCATGTGGGCGCCGGTCGAGCTGCAAATTTCCCAAAAGAAACTAAGATCATCGCCCTGGGGATCGCTACCGGCGGCTTGAAAGGGAATCGCCTGGCCCACGCGCCAATGAGAACGATCATCAGGAGAAAGGATCCGCGTATCGGGCGACTGGCCGCGGTCGTTGTCCAGAATCGTCAGAACATGACGGCGCGGCTGTCCCAACAGGACCGGACCCTCCAACAGGGTGAGGACCACCGCCTCGTGGGGTTCTTCCAAAGTATCGCCCAAAATGTTGAAGCTCAGGCTCGCTTCCGTTTCACCGGCGAGGATTTCCAAGCTTCCCGATACGAGATCGTGGTCCAGACCGGGCGTGGCCGTTCCCCCGACCTGAAACGGAATCACGAGCGTTTGCGCGGCCGCCGCGGAGATGACCGCGGTCACGGTCACGGGCACGGCCCGCTTGGTTGCGCTATCATCCTCCAGGACGCTTTGGCGGTCGCTGGTCCAGCTCAGAATGCGAAGGTCATTGTCCTGAATCCGCATAATGCGCTGGGAATCGGGGCCGACCGGCGCATCGCCGCCTTCCAGCAGGTTGACCACAATCGCCTCGGTCGGCTCTACTTCCGCATCGTCAAACAACTGGAAGGTCACCGAGGCGTCGACGCTGCCCGGCGGGAACAGGAACGCGCCGGGCGCGAGATCGTGGTCGGCCCCGGGTTGGGCGGAACCTCCGATTCCGAAAGGCACGGAAATGGGGAAACTGGAGGGCCCCGCGAGCCGGGCGCTAATGATGATTTCCTGATCCTGTTTGAGCGCGCCCACACCTTCCAGCAGGTTTTGAGGCACCACGGACCAGTTCACCTCCGGTGGAGGATCGTTATCGGAGATCGTAAGCGTATGGACGGTGGGTTCCTCAAGAAAGGCATTGCCACCGTGTAAACTGAGGACAATCGTTTCATGCGGCTCATCCAGATCGTCTCCCAAGATGGTCACCAGGAAACTGTCGCTGGTGCTGTTGGGTGGGAAAGACAATGACGTGGAGGCGAGGCGAAAATCCTCGCCCTGGGTTGCGTCGCCCGTCACCGCGACCGGAATCAGAATGCCCTCGGAAGAGGGTGCGCTCAGGGTTGCGCGCACATTGACCAGCACGGAGGCGCGGTTGTCGGAATCACCCTCCACCACGATTTGTTCGGAAACTTCCCAAGAGACCGAGGTCAGGTCGTCGTCAAAAATGGTCACCATCGCGTGGTCCGGCACACCGAGCGTGGCGCCGCCACCCGGATTGGAAAGGTGAAGCTCGAAGGTTTCGGGACTCTCCGTGATGTTGTCGTCGAAGATGGGAATATCGACGAAGATGGAGCCTCCCTGACCATCGGCGAAAGTCACAATGCGGTTGGAGGGATCGTAATCCGCACCGGCAGAGGCCGTGCCGGGCGTGGTGGACAACTGGCAATCGACCATGCCGCCGGTGCCGCCGCTGCGCACCACTTCCACGATGAGACTGCCCGCCGCCTCGCCAATGGCATAGTCGGGGGCCGCTAGGCTGAGCACGCCGGGATCCGGGGGCGTCAGCATGTCGTTGTCGATAATATCTACCTGAGCGTTGGTGATCGCGCCAAGGCCCGCGCCCCCCATCGGGTTGCTCAAGCCGACATTGAAGAATTCGGGACCTTCCACGTCCGTGTCATCGATGATGGGGATGGGAACAATGATCGGCCCGGGATCTCCATCGGCAAACATCAACAGCTGGTTTACGGCGGTGTAATCCATGCCATCCAAAGCGCTGCCGTCCATGGTGTCGAAATCCACGGAAACCGCTCCGTCTCTTCCGCCCACTCGCCGCACGGTTACATCGATGGTCCCCACATCCTCGTTGCCGTTGTAATTATTGGCTGACAGCTCGATATTGCCCGGCAACATGACCTGTGGCTTGTTGGCGATCAAGGCGGTCACGGAGCCCGTTCCCGTGTTGATGGGTGGACCCAGAATGGCGTCGGAAAGAAGGTCCACCACAAATATTTGGTTCCCGGCGGGATCGGAAAAGTAGCCGCGGTTCACTCCGGGCACGACGGCCGCGCCGAAAAAAGAGGTCGCCGCGGGCGCGTTGATCAGGCCGACGGCGTTGGTGGCGGTATCGATGACCGCAATGTTGTTGGTTTGGGTGGCCACGTATACCTTACTGCCGTCGCTGGTATCCAAATGCGCGGGGATGCCTGGCACCACGATGGGTGTTACCGATAGGGTCGCGGTATCGATTCTAGCCACATTGTTGCCGGCCGTATTGGATACGAAGATCGACTCCACGTCCGGTTGGATGACGACATGAGTCGGGTTTCCGCCCACGGGCACCGTGGCCAGCGGCACCTGGTTCACCGTGTCAAAAACACAGACCGTGCCATTCCCGCTGTTGACGATATAGGCCTTGGAATCGAAACGGTCGATGGCGATGTCCTCGGGCAGGTTGAGGCAAGGGTCTGAAATGCTGCCGAAAATCATGTTGTTCCCGGTATCCACCAGGTCGATTCTACCGGCGCCGCCGCCGGTTCGACTGACCACCCAGGCCACGGAGCCATCGGGTGTGACGGCCGCTCCATAGGGCTGCTGGAAACCGGGAATCGAGGCGATGGGCATGTCATTGCGGGCATCGATCACGGCCACCGTGTTGTCGCCGGAGTTAGGTACGTACAACAAATCGCCGTTGGGCGAGATGGCCGGGTTTTTTGCCAGCGGCCCGCCTCCGTCGATAAGCGTGAAAAAGCCGCCGGTGGCCGCGTCCAGGGCCACCACCTGATCGATGGACTGGTCCATTCCGAATACCTGGGTAGTGAGGATGGGTCCGATTCCTTGGACGTCCAGAGCCACGCCCGTACCCGAGATAAGGGCGACAAACACAAGGCCATTGCCGATATTGGGCAGCAAAATATTGGCGAATGCGCCCGTACTGGCGCCGTAATTCATGACCGAAAACAAATCACCCAAACCGGGTGTGAAGCCGTTGATCAGAAAAGATTCAAAATTGCCGTCCAGATTGGCCGTGCCCGTTACGGTGAGCGCGTCGTATTCCGTGCCTTGCATCAGCCCGCCGATTTCAAAAGAAAGCAACGAGGCGGGACCCAAATCCAAATTGCCGCTGACCTGAAGGTTCCCGGTAGGAGTGCCGCCGACTCCACTTGGGAAAATATCGCCTTGGTTGGTAAAGCTACCCGAAACCACGTCGATGATCCCCTCGCCGAACACCTGGCCGCGCATGCCGCCGTTATCGTCATTGAGCAGCCGCATATCGCTCATCGTAAACTGCTGGCCCTGAATGCTCAGCACACCCAGGTTTTGAAAGTCGGGCACCGGCAAGGACGGGTTCATATCGATCACCGTCAAACCACCGCTGAATAGATCCAGAAAGCCCTGGTTCACATGCCCGGCGTCAACGGTTTCCAGGGTAAGCGGATGTTGCAGATTCATGTTGCCCCGATTGTCCAGACTGGCGCGGATGATGCGCTGGCCTCCATTCCCGGCCAGGCTGAGAATGGTCCCCGTGGGCGCATTGGTGAGGACGCCGGCGCTCACTTCGATCGTGGCGTTCTGCATACCCGAGGGCGAGTCCAACCGAATCTCGCCCGCGTTGGAAAAAGGCGCGGGAAAAATCAGCAGCGAATCGCCGAACCCGCTAAAACCTTCTACCCGCAGAAAGGCGCCGTTGGCATTGGTAAACGGACCATTGATGGTGTTGGTGCCATGGGCGATGAGATCGCCCTGGTTGTCGATGGTGGCGCCCCCATTCACGATACAGTCGATCAGAAAGAGGAAAATAGTATTGGTCAGGGTTCCCGTACCCACGCTTAGATTTTCCAAGCGCAGGGAAGACGGCGGACCGGCCGCGCGTTTGTCCGCGGCGGGCGTGAAACCGATACTGCCCGTGCCCGGGTTGAATTCACCGCCGTTGACATTGAACGTGAGCGAGGGCGCAATATCGATGATGCCGTCGTTGGTAAAAGCCGCGCCCGTGCCGGTCTGAATCACAAAGAAGTCGCCTCCCGCCAATTGAATCAAGCCGTTGTTGGCGTGGGCGACCATGGGTTGGTTAAGGGTAGCGGGAGCGTTTACATGCACCACTCCATTGTTGACCAGAGGCGCCTGAATCGAACGGTTTCCACCCGAGCCGAACTGGATGTCAATATCCGCGCCGCCCTGGTTGTCCAGGTTCCCGCCGGTCACGAAAAGGTTGGCGTCCGCGACCGGATCGGTGGAGAACATCTGAATCGTACCCAGATTGGGCAACCCACCGAAGCCATTGAAGGAAGTATTAACCGTGCCGAAAAGCGCGTTCCCTTCCAGCACGATGGTCCCCGTACTTTGGTTAACAAACAATTCATTGATGACGGCGTTCCCCTTCGTGTAGAAGGTGCTGAAGTTGTCCGTGATCATGTTCAAGAAGGCGTCTTCCACAACCAGCAAACCATTGTTGGTAATCGTGGCGGGCGGCGATGCGGACAAGCTTCCGCCATTGGCGACAAAGAGTTCGCCCGTGGTATCGATATTCAGGAAATCACCGAGGATAATGGATTGACCGTCCGCCACCACGGTTTGCAGCCCGGTTGAGCCGCCGATGGTTAAATCGAACGCGGTGGCGGGCACATCCACATCCACGGTATAGACGCCCGGCAAATCGATCAGAACGGTATCCGCACCAGTGGGAACCAGGTTCGGCGACCAGTTGTTCATATCGCTCCAGATTCCGCCCAGGGGATTGTTCCAGGAAATAATGGTCGGCCCCCGCTCTCTCGAGGCCGAGGTAGATGCGGCGTCGCTGGCCCATGACAGCGGGCCGAGAACCAGGAAAGCAAGCAAAACGGCGACGGTTTTCCGCAACGCCAAATTGCGCGATAGGGGATTTGGACTGGCGAGGAGCCGGCCCTTGCTTCTGCGAACATGGGAAATGGAAAATCGATTTTGATACATGGCACACCCCGAATGGTTTCAAGCCGAAATTAAGGAACCCCCTATCCGCAATACACTAAGTGATTTACTTGTATTTTTACGCGGTTCCCCTGATTACATCATACTAGCGAAAAAACATGCAAGCGCTTCCGTCACACGCTAGCGCAGCGAGGCGCGGGGTTTCACACTACCGGTCCGGATGCCCGGAGATTGGGACCGGTAGCCGGTTTAAATTTTGCGCTCGCCAAAGCTGTAGGCGCGGTGGCAGGAGGGGCAGAGCCAAAGCAGCTCATGGGACTGGTAGTGGCAGGCCCGACACTCGTAGGGGTGTTGAAAAACCAAATTTTCGCGCACCCAGGACTGGTATTTCTGAAATGCCAAAAAGGCGCGGTCGCCGCGCACCAAAAGCGCCCAAAACATCTGGTGGATGGCCAGCATATGCGGCTCCCTATCCAAACAGGCCAACAGTTCCCTAACCGCCTGATCCTGGGAACCGGTTTCCATGAGGAAGCGGGCCAACACAATGCGGGTCCGCCAATCCTCGGGCTTCTCCTCCAGCCGTTGTTCGACGGCGTCCAGGAACTTTCCATGATCGCCCAGGGCCATGGCGGTTTTCATGGTTTCTTCCATGGCCAGCCATTCGTACTCTTGAAAGCGGGAGCCGTGTTTCTGCAACCATTTGAGTGCTTTCTCTGGTTTGCCGATGTGGCGAAAATACCGGCAACAGGCGAGATGGGCCGGCAGACAATGGGCGTGAACGGCCACCGCTTTTTTGTAGCTGACAAATGCCTCGGCATGGAGTTCCTCACGCCACAGATGCTCCCCCTTCTCAAAACGCAGAATCCCGAGGCGTTCGGCGACCGCGGCCCCCTGGTGCTTGCCGTATTCTTGAACCAGGCGGAAGGCGGCATCCCAATCCTTGAGTCCCACGAGCACACGTTCGCCGATACGGGTAAGTCGTTCATCGGGCTTGCGGTAAGCCATGGCCTGTTCAAAGGTAGCGTGGGCTCGGTCCAGCAGACCGCTTGCGAGGTAATCCGCGCTCAATTCGGTATATATCATGGCCTTTAGGTCTCGGTCCAAATTCGGGTGGCTGGCAAGGCTTTGGTGGGTGCGAATGGCGACCTGGTTCTTGCCCATATGCCGGAACAGCATCCCCAGGGCGAGCCCGACGCCGACATCCTGGTCGCTTCTCTGGTAGAGACCGCGCATCTCCTCCAACACGCTTTCTCTTTCCCCCGCTAGGATTCTTCCGAACACCCGCGCCAGCAGGGCCTCGCGAGAAGCCGGCGGCGCACCCTGACCGCGACGCGCCAACCACAGCGATAGAAGCAGCAGGAGCAGAACCAGGGAGCCCAGGAAAAAATTCATGGAGCGTCCCGTTCCAGGGTCGCGAGATCGCGAAGCGAAGCGACCTCCTTGCGCAAGGATTCCACCTCTTTCTGTACACGGCGATTGGTGCGCTGGAGTTGGGCCCGATCGAACAGGCCCAAGATCAGCGCGGCGGCCACGCCGATAGTGGTGAACAACAGCAGCGCGACGCCGAGGGTCGTGGTCCAGGGTTCGCGCCCGGGTAGGAACCGGATTTGTACCGCTTGCTCCCCGCTGAAGGCCACCACCAGGAATACAAACAAATAAAACACCAGAATATAGACGGTTTTAGTCATGTTTCACCTCGAATCGGGCCACACACTCCCGCCACAAACCCTGCGCCTTGAGCAACATTTCGATGACGTAGCGCACCACGCCTCCGCCTCCGGGCAATGGGACGATATGGTCGGCAGCCGCTTTTACTTCCTCGACCGCGTCCACGGGGCAAAAACCGGCGGCGGCCATGGCCAGGGGCGCGAGATCGGGGATATCGTCCCCGATGTAGGCAATCGCCTCCATGGGCACGCCCAATTCCTGCTGAATCTCCTCCAGCGCGCGTTGCTTGTCCAGGCGGCCCGTCTTCACGACCTCGATACCCAACTCACGGGCGCGTTCCATGAGCGGCGCCGATCGCCGGCCCGACAGGATCGCAAACGGATAACCCGCGCCTTGCAATAGTTTGATGCCCATACCGTCGCGGACGTTGAACACCTTGGTTTCACCGCTTTCGCCCACGAAAATCGATCCGCTGGTTAGAACGCCGTCCACGTCGCTGACCAATGCCCGGATACGGGTTAAGTTTTCGAGCCCCATGTTTCCCCACTTTCGGCCTAACCGCCGCGCTCGGCGGCCGCGGCTTCGATTTCTCCGCCCTTTGGGACGGGGATGAGGCCGGAATTCCCCTGAACGCGGGTGGGCCGCCCAAAATCAAGAGGCTTGTTGCTCGGTGGCTGGCGCCTCCGGATTCCCGAGCCTCACTCGACGCCCACCCTTTCCCCGGCCTTCCGTCCTCACCTCGCTGGTGATGATCGCGCCCCAAGCTTAACACGCATCCGCTTGCGCCAAAAACGGTTTCCCATCACGGTTTTCAGGATCGCGGATGGCAGCGATCGTAGACTTTCATCAGGTAATCCACGTTGAGGTGGGTATAGCGCTGAGTGGTGGAAAGAGAGACATGGCCCAGCAGTTCCTGAATCGCCCGCACATCCGCGCCCGATTCAAGCAAGTGGGTGGCAAAAGTATGGCGCAAGGTATGGGGGCTAACGCGATAATTGAGGGCGAGTTGGGCCACTTCCCTGTTGACGCATCGGCGGATGCCCCGCACGGACAAACGCCCTCCGCGGTTGTTGAGGAAAAGGGCCTCGCTGGATACGCCCTTGGCTTCCAAGTACGCGTGCCGACTTTGGAGATAGGTCCGCAGAAAGGGCAGCGTGGAGGCGCCGAAGGGCAGGACCCGTTCTTTTTTTCCTTTCCCAAATACCCGCAGGGTTTGCTCCTGGAGGTCCAAATGGTGGAGACTCAAGGCCCCGCATTCCGAAATTCGTATGCCGGTAGCATAGAAGATTCTCAGGATCATATGGTTGCGGTTGGCGGGATAATCCTCCTGTTGATCAGAAGGGACGGGCCGCTGTACCAACCGAAGGACATCGTCGATTGTCATAAAACCTGGAAGCTTTTTCTTCAGCTTGGGTGTTTCCAAGGATGCGGCCGGGTTGTTTGTCATACATCCCTTGGCTTCCAGATAGTTGTAGAACCCCTTGAGCGCGCTGATTTTTCGGGCCAGGCTGGTGTCTTCCAACTTCCACAGGTTTTGAATGAAATGGTACAAAATTTGAATATCAATCTGGTTCAATGCCTTGGAAGGGTAAGTTTCCGACAGGAATTTCGCCAACTCGGCGAGGTCGCCCCGGTAGGCCCGAATGGTATGCGCCGAAGCCCGACACTCGTGTCCCAGATAATCGCAATAATCCGCGATCAACGATGTGGAAGCTCCGCTATCAGAACTCAAGACCGCCTCCCCGACGCCCAATCTTGGACGAGATTCTTGGACCGCCGCTCCAAAAACCCGCTTTCCCGACGCCGCTAGCCTATTCTAAACCTTTCCCCGCCACGAGAACAGTTCTGCTCCATACCATATGATAAGGGTTTTCCCCTTGCATACCGTATCCTGATACTGAAAAACGCATCGATGAGGAGGCTCCCTTGAAGCACGCCATTCCGGTTTTTTTGTTGGCCCTGACACTGGCTCCCTTTTGCTCGGCATTCAGCTCCGACCTGGTTTTCCCCTGGGTGACCAACAACGCGTCCTTTCGGGCGACCCTGGTCATCAACAACCTCAATGCCGAGGCCGTGGATATCAGCCTGACCGCCACCCGCGCCGCGGGCGCCTCGCCCGAGACCGAAACCGTGATGGTGAACCTGGGCCCCTTTGCCCAACTGGTCAGCGCCTCGGGCGACCTTTTTCCCGGCATGGGAGAGGGTTCGGGCTACATGGTGCGCTTGATAAGTGACGCGGACAACATCACCGGTGGATTCGTGGTCACCGGAACCCAAAGCGCCTCGGGCTCTTCGCCCGCGCAGGCCAATGTGTTCAAGGCGAGCGATGCGAGCGGCGTCATTCTCTACAACTACTTCTCCGTGGGCGGCGGAGGTTTTTCCGCCCCGGTGGTGATCAACATGGGCGATACCGATGCGGATGTCACCTTTTACGCCTTCCAAAACGGGGTAGAGGTGGGCCAAACCGTGCGCAACGTGGCCAGTCTCCATCCCCTGGCCGACATCGTGAGCAACCTTTTTCCCGATCTCCAGGGGGACCTCTACCTGGTGGCCGAAAGCCAGCAGCCGCTCCTGGGAGTGGCCTTCATTTTCAACAGCCTGCTGGTTGAGATACCTAGCCAGGCAAAGCAATACGTGAGTTGTGACTCATCGAAGGAGCTCTATTCAGGCTGCCCTACCCCGA
>JBGTRP010000182.1:0-10657 GCA_041940685.1 Acanthopleuribacteraceae bacterium | reverse complement strand
CTCTCCCTTGTCATAAATCGTTTTCACCTTGGTCTTAATAATGCCCTTCTTCCGCGCCAAATCCTGCAACTGGCTTTGAAGGATTTTGCGCGCGCGATGGAGCCGGCTCATGACCGTACCCGCGGGGATTTCTAAAATCTCACTGGCCTCGCGATAACTCAGGTCTTCCATATCAACCAGGAGAATGACCTCCAAATAGTGGCGCGGCAACTTGGCCAGAGCGTCCCGCAATTCGGAGTCGAGCATGTTGCGGAAAAAGAAATCATCGGGTGAGGAGGGGAGCTCGCTATGCTCTACCGTGACCAGCCGATCAATGCCCGAGGCGAGTTCCTCGATGCTGATTTGGTTGGCCTCACGCCGTTTCTTGCGGTACTTGTTGATAAATATGCTACGCAATACGGCCAGTAGCCAGGCCAGTGGACTGGTGCCCGACTGATATTGGTCAAACTTGGAGTAAGCTCGCAAAAGCGTATCCTGAACCAGATCTTCCGCGTCCCGCTCGTTTTGGGTAAGGCGGTAGGCATAGCGGAAAATGCGATTGCTTAATGGCAAAATGGCATCGTAGAACTCTTGCAAGAAAACCTCCTCCGCATACAGTTAGGAACGAGGCTCTCAAACCAATTTATTCCCATTCCCGGCGAATTTTCCCAAGGATAGAAGAGAAATGGCATGACTTGGAGACAAATTCTTCGTCTGGCAGGCATTCGGGTCGCCGCACGATGAATCAGGAGCCCCGCTTCGCGCGACCAAGGCGCATACTTGTTCCGATAAAGGAAATGGATCAACGGGTAGGGGATAAAAGATTCCCCGATCCTGAGGCGGGGCTCAATGCCGGTTGATGCCCCCGTCCAGCTTGGGATCGGAGATCACCATCACCGGCCGTTTATACAAATAGCGGGTGAACACCAGGGAAAAGAGACCAAAAAAGCCAAAAAACACGAGTACGTCCATAAACAGCAAAAGGCCTACGCCGGAAGAATAGGCCTGCGCGTGACGGTCGTAATACCAGGACGCGGGCGCGATGAGCACGAATCGCTCCAGCCAAATGCCGGCAAAGCTGATCAGCACCACGGGTGCGAAGGTTTTGGGAGACATTTTCAGGTTCTTGCTCAAGCCCAGGATGAAGGGCAGCAGAAAGACCATGCCAAAGGTGACCAGGGAGTAGGGCCGCCAGGTTTCGCCGAAAAAGCGCGTCATCAGGTAGCCGGCCTCGTGGGCGAGGTTCCCGTACCAGATCACCAGGTACTGCGCGAAAAACAGGTAGCCCCAGACAATGGTGAAGCCGAAGGTTAGCTTGCCGAGGTCGTGATAGAGCAGCCGATGAATATAGCCCTCGATCTGAAAACGTCGGCTCATAAAATGAGTGATGATCACCAGACTTCCCCAGCCCAACAACATGAAGGTGGTAAAGTTCCAGCCGCCGAACATGGTAGAAATCCAACGGAAATCAAGGGACATGATCAGGTCGTAGGCCAGGAGACTGATTCCGAAGGCGAATGCGAAACAATAAAGAACGCCGTACACCGCCTGACCGCGCTGACCGCGCGCGACTTCCTGCTCCAGGCCTTGCCATTGATTGGGTTGGGGCCAGAGGTCGGGATTTTTTTCATGGGCCAACCCCAGGTCGGGCCGCACGGAAAAGGAGGCAAAGCGATGGGCCAAAAAGGCCAAAATCAGCAGCGCGACGATCTGGCGGACGAACCAAAAGTTTTTCTGCAGCCAGATATTCTTGTTGTGGTAGCGCTCCGGGTCGGGCGGATAGGTTGCCCATTCGTAAATGTAATCCACGCCAAAATACAGAACCACCATGCCGGCAATCGAATAGGGAAGAAAGGCGCCCGCGGCCTCGGCAAAGCGTTTGATCGGCCGGCCCCAATAAGCCCGGGTCACATGAATGATGGCGGCAATCACCATCCCCGCGGCGGCTAACCCGGTAAAGAAATACAGATTGTGCAGAAAGGGAATCCAGGCGAGTCTCGGGCGGTCGCTCACCAGCAGCACGGTGAGAAACGCTCCGAATCCGAGGATCATCATGAGGATGAATATAACCTTCATGCGCGCGCTAAGGCTGGTAGGCCCCTTGGCGCTGACGACTTCTACATAATCGCTATGGTGATGATGCACGACCCTTCCCTCTTTTCCAAAATACTCGATTGAGTTTAGTTCTCGTTTGCAACTGAACGAACATAATTGACCACATGCCAGCGCTCCTCGGGGCTGAGGTGGTAGGAAACCCGCTTCATGATGGCTCCCGAACCATGGGTCAGAACTGCGAAGATATGCTCGTCACTATAGGTTTTGACCAAAAGGATATTGGCCCCGGGCATGCCCTTTTTCTGAACCGGCGTCCAGGCTTCCGGATTGGCTGTCATTCCGGGCCCATGGCAGGAAAGGCAATACACATTGTAGAGTTTCTCCCCGGTTTGGATCGACTCGGGCGTGGCCGCGATCGGATTTTTGAATTCGGGGAAATTGGCGACCTCGAACTTGGTGGGAACCGGTTCCCAATCGTCGAGGGCCACCGAACCCTCCGCCGGAGAGAGGAGCCCGTTTTCGGTAAACGGCTTCAGAATGGGTTGTTCACTCATGTCGTTAAAAGGCCACCAGCGATAGGGACGGTTGTAGGCGGCCATCAACACCAGGCAACAACTCAACAGGGCCAAGGCGCCCAAAAGCTTCTTATTCAGCACGTTTCACCTCCTCGGCGCCTTGCTCCCGCAATGCCTTGCTGACCATGTCGTAGTCGGAGGCGGAACAAGGTACGAAAATGCCGAACTTATCCTCGGTAAAGCGATCGTCATAGAGCGTTTTGCGCTTGCGGAAAAGCTTGGCGTTAAGGATGATGCCCAATAAGGTAAAGATCGAGCCGAACAGAATGGTGAGCTCGAAGGCAATCACGGTATAGGCCACGGGCGAGACCACGGGCTTTCCGGAAGTGGGCAAAATCCAGTCCAGAGAGGTATAGGAAGTAAAGAGGTAACCGAGGGTACAGCCGGTCAGTCCCCCGATCAGGGTAAACAGGCGCACGGGGCTGACCTTCTCGTTGAGCGCGTGGTCGATCTCGTGGCGGGGCGTGGGCGTATAGACCTTGATGTTGTCGCGCCCCTCACCCTTGAAGTGGTGGATGCCATCGATCAGATCGTCCATATGGGAAAAAATCCCCAAAACACCGGGTATGCTGTTACTCATCTCAAGCAACCTCCTCTTGCTTGGCCGCACCCCTCATGGGCGGTTCGGAAAGCTCCTTGATTTCGGTTATCGCCATGGACGGGAAGAACTTGATAAATAGGAAGAACCACATGAAGAACCAGCAGAAGGAGCCGAAGGTAATGCCGAGCTCGATGATGCTGGGCCGGTACCAACCCCAGGCGAAGGGATCGTATTCCTGAGCCAAGGAGGAAACAATGATGTTGAAACGCTCGAACCACATTCCGATATTGATGAAGATGGTGATCACGAAAAAGGCCTTGAGGTTCATGCGGACCTTGTGGAACCAAAGCGGAAGCGGCGCAATGCAGTTACAAAAGACCATGGCCCAAAAGGGAATCGCGTATTTCCCGAAGGCCCGTTCCCAAAAAATGAACTGCTCGAAGACATCATCGCTATACCAGGCGATGAAATATTCGGTCAGGTAGGCGAAAGTAACGATACTGGAGGTCAACAGAATGAGCCGCGCCATCATATCGAAATGCCAGTGGGTCAAGTACTTTTCGATGCGGAAAATCTTGCGGAAGGGAATCAGGATCGTGGCGACCATGGCCATGCCCGAAAACACCGCGCCCGCCACGAAGTAAGGCGCAAAAATGGTGGAGTGCCAGCCGGGCACGATGGAGACCGCGAAGTCCCAGGAAACCACGGAGTGGACCGAAAGCACCAGGGGCGTGGCCAAGGCGGCGAAGAAGCCGTAACCCGCCATGTAGTGACGCCACTGGTGATTGGAGCTGTCCCAGCCCACGGAGAAAAAGGAATAAATTTTGCGACGCAGGCCCTTGGCGCGATCGCGAATGGCCGCGATATCGGGAATCAGGCCCACGCAAAAGAAAATCGCGGAAACCGAGAAGTAGGTGCCGACCGCGAACACATCCCACAACAGAGGCGAGCGGAAGTTGACCCAGAGCTCCCGTTGGTTGGGATAGGGCACCAGCCACCAACCGACCCAGGCCCGGCCGATATGAATCAGCGGGAATAGGCCCGCGGTCATGACCGCGAAAATCGTCATGGCCTCCGCGCTGCGGAAAATGGCGTTGCGCCAACGGGCGCGAAACAGAAACAGAATCGCCGAAATCAGGGTGCCCGCGTGACCGATTCCGACCCAGAAGACGAAATCGGTGATGTAGACGCCCCAACCCACCGGATGATTCAGCCCCGCGACGCCCATACCCTCCTTGATCTGAATGCCCCAGCAGAAGATGGCGAGCATCACGCCCCCCACCACGAAGGCCATCAGACCCAGGTATCCCAGCGACGGCTTCTCCAGCGTCCGCAAGATATCGCGATTGATTTCACTATAGGAAAAATTAAGCTCTTTCACGGCAACCTCTTCACATTACCCGTGTTGTTCTTCATCTAACACCACACGCTTCAGGTAGGTCACGCCCGGTTTGGTGTGGAGATGGGAGTCCAGCGCACGGTAGGCGCGCGCGTCATGAGCCATTTCATAGATCGTGCTGCCCTTATCCGAGATGTTGCCGAACTGAATGGCCCGCGCGGGACAGGCCTGCTGACAGGCGGTCACGACCTCGCCGTCCTTCACCTCGCGGTTCTCTTCGCGCGCGTTCTGCGTGGCCACGCGAATGCGCTGCACACAGAAGGTGCATTTCTCCATTACGCCCTTCTGCCGCACGGTCACCGCGGGATTCAACTGCCAGTTGAGGTCACCCTCGAAGGGCCAGGTAAACCAATTGAAGCGGCGAACCTTATAGGAACAGTTATTGGCGCAGTAGCGGGTGCCCACGCAACGGTTGTAGATCATGGCATTGAGACCCTCACGATTGTGATAGGTCGCCAAGGAGGGACATACCGATTCGCAGGGCGCATTTCCGCATTGCTGACACATCATCGGCAGGAAACCGACGCGGGTGCTTTTGTGCTTTTCGTCCCCACTGAAGGCCAAATAGCGGTTGATGCGAAGCCAAGACATTTCCCGACCCTTGCGGAACTGGTCCTTACCCACGACCGGAAGGTTGTTCTCCGCGTAACAGGCCGTCACACAGGAGCCGCAACCGTTGCATTTGTTGAGATCGACGCCCAGCTCCCACTTATAAGGATCGTAGAAGTGCTCGGGCCGGCCCACCACAACCACATCCTCGCCGCGGTCCTTGTAGAAGTTCTTTTTCGTGTGCATGGGGAAGGTGGAATCGAGATCCATCTTCTCGTGATGGCCGCCGCCATGATCGTCATGATCGCCGCCCTCATGGCCGAGCGCGCCCAGGGCCACGGTTTGATAAAGGTCGCGATTATAATGAGGGTTGCCCGGTTTTTTGGTGCTGAGCGGGGTATTGATGCGATCGCCGAGTCCCGGCACATGCGGCGTGGCGATTTTTTCTCGCTCCCCGGTCTTGGTCAATTTGAGGGAAATGGGTCCGGCCGAATACAACTGACCCGCGTTCAAGTTGGCGTTGAACAACTCGAAGGCGTTCACGCCGCGATTGAACACCGGGGTGAATCCCAAATGACCCATGCCGGTGGCGAAGGTCGCCACGTGATTGCCGCTGGTCTCGGATATGAAAATGGGCAGCATGAACGATTTGCCCGCGGCATCGACCCGCACCACATCGCCATAGTCGAGCCCCTGTTGTTCAGCGGTCTGCGGGGAAATTTCAAGAACGGAATCCCAAACCACACCGGTCATGGCGTCGGGAAGTTCCTGCATCCAGCCGCGATTGGCGTATGTGCCGTCTCCGAATCGGGCCGACTCCACCACAACCAGGGCCAAGCCATCTACCGCGCCGGCTTTCACATTCTGAAAAATGTCATCATTCAAATTACCGGAAACGGGCAGGTCGCCCTCCGGCTCAGGCAATTGGAAATTGCCGCCCCGTTTGAGGGCCTCGCGCCAAGCCGCATCCGGGTTCAGTGCGCCCGCGGCAAAGCGTTCGGACCAGCGGGTTTTTAAATACTCGCGAAAGCTTGGGTCCACCTCCTTGCCGAAATGCCGCAGGGCGTCCATAAGATGGTCCTCGGCCTGCTTCACATCCCAGCGCGGCCGCATGACCGGCTGCATCAGCATGTCGATACCTTGATAGGTGCTGATCTCGCCCCAGGACTCCAGATCGTGGGTTACGGGAATCACCAAATCGGCCAAGGCGGTGGTTTCGTTGATCGCGTCGGCAAAGGCGACGGTAAACCCGGCCTTGCCCATGGCATCCTTGAAGCCGGCGTCGGGGGGCAATGCGTATGCAGGGTTGGCGTCTTTGATGACCAGCATGCCTACCTCGCCCTTATTCAGCGAATCGATCAAATCCGCCACGCCCTGGTGGCTGGGCATCCGCGTAATGGGCTGGGCCGCGGCAAAATTGAAATGGCCTCCGATCGCGCCGAGAGCCTTGTTCAGGAGCAGAACCGCGACATAGTGAGCGACGGCGTCCTCGCCCAAACTCAGCCGTTCAGCCGGGAGCACCAGGGGATTGCCGGCTTGGAGCAATTGCTCGGCCAGCTGCTCCAGCCGATGCGCGTCGAGCATGGAGGCCAAGGCGGCTTCATCAAGGGAAACGGCCGCGGTCAGGTTCTGGACTTTGGCCTTTTCATCATCGCTTAGGCTATCGGAAGCGGGCGCGATCTTTTGCAGCAGGGCCAGCGCGATCAGGGTTTCGCTACCCGGCTTGGCGAACAGAACCTCATCCGCGTTGGCGCCGGTGGCGGACATGGCCGCTTCCACCTGAACATGGGCGCCTCGGCTGCCATGGTCCGGGGTTCTCATCTCGCCGTAATCGCGGCTATTGGCGGTCACCTCGCCCCAGGTTTCCAGGAAACGGGCGCCCAGGGAGCATATGAAATCCGCGCCCTTCAACGAAACCAGCGGCAGGCCCGCACGGCCGAACACGCGTTCGCAGGCGGTAACCAGATCGCTTTGTGAAAAGGGTTCGTAAGCAACCCAACGGCCGGTTCCCAATTCGGCCACGAAACGGGTCCAGACTTCCTGCATGCTGCCGGTCAGATTGCCTGTCAGCGCAGAAATGTTTTTGCCCTGGTTCTGCTCGATTTGCTTCAGGAACAGATCGGCGGCCTGGGCCCAGGTAATCTGCTTGCCATCCTTGGCGCGCGGCTTGCGCAGCCGTTCGGCGCCGTAAAGCGCCTGGACCGTGCTCTGGTGCCGTGCAGTCAACGCACCCTGGTTGATGGGATGATCGGGGTTGCCGTCGATTTTGGTTGCACGGCCGCCGAGGACGGTCACTCGCAGACCACAACCGCCGGATTCCCGCGTCGTCGTGGCGTAATATTTGGGCACGTAAGGGAGCATGCCATCGACCGGCTCTACCCAAGGTTGCCATTTCTCGTCGTAATTCGGCGCATCGCCACAACTCATGGTGACGGCTCCGGCCCCACCCAGGCCCATCAACGCCAGGAAATCACGTCTATCGATCTTGTTACCCATCCAACATACTCCTACTTATGACAAACCACACAGTCCAGCGAGGCGCCCTTGTCCTGGTTGTCTTGATGGCAATTCACACACCAGCCCATGGTTAGCGGCGCTTGTCGGTGGACCACTTCCATTTCCTGGACCTGACCGTGGCACTCCTGGCACTCGAAACCCGCATTGACATGCGGTTTGTGAGAAAAGTAAACAAAATCCGGCAGGTCGTGAACCTTGATCCATTCGATCGGTTCCTTATTATCATAGGCCTTGTTCAATGCTTCGATCGGTTCCTTGCCCCGTCCCACAATGACGTGGCATGCAATGCACTGTTCCAGTGCGGGGATACCGGCCGAGCGCGAACGGCGCGCATAGGTATGACAGAACTGGCACTCGATCTCCAATTCACCGGCATGCAGCTTGTGGCTGTAATCGAGCGGCTGCTTCGGTTGATAGGCATTGAGCGGTTTTGGCTGGGATTTCGAGGCGGATGTATCATCCGCAGCCCCGGACACCAAAAAACTAACCACTCCCGCCAAACCGATCAAAATAAAAAGATTGACCAACTTTTTGCCGTGTTTCATAAGAACGCTACCTAGCTTTTCGAAAAGATTTCTCGCGGTTATTGGCCCGTGGCGGGGCCGCCAACCATATCAGAGGGATTCTGTTTTCAACCAAACGTGGAGATCATAGCTTGTTTGCCTAAAAAATTGAATGGTGTAATTGCAAAAAACACGAATCGCGGCATTCCAGCAGCCTAGATTCTCGCGTTCCCGACCTCTGTCGGGAAAGAGAATCCAAGCGCGCGTGACCTACTCCACGGTGACGCTTTTGGCTAGATTCCTCGGTTTGTCAATTTCGCAGCCGCGAAAACGCGCGCAGTAATAGGCGAAGAGTTGGAGTGGGATCACCGAGAGAATCGGCTGCAGCAATTCATGGGTTTCCGGAACGGAGAAAACCTCGTCAGCGTAGTTGGCGATTTCCCCATCGCCACTGACCGTAATCGCGAGGACCGGTCCGTTGCGCGCCCGGATCTCCTGGATGTTATTGACCATCTTCTCGTAGCAGGCGTCCCGCGCGAGCATGGCGACCGTGGGAAAGGATTCGTCGATCAAAGAAATGGGGCCGTGTTTCATTTCGCCCGCGGCATAGCCCTCGGCATGGATATAGGAAATTTCCTTGAGCTTGAGGGCGCCTTCCATGGCCACGGAATGCAGGATCTGGCGGCCGATGAACAGGCAATTGTCATAGTGATGAAAGGAGCGGGCCAGATCCTCAATTTGAGAGGCGCGGGAGAGAATATCGCGAATCTGATCCGGGAGCGCCTGAATATCCTTGATAATGCGAATGCCCTCGCTGAGTGAGACCGATTGATAGCGTCCGATCAGCAGGGCCATCAGGTTCAGGATGACCAATTGAGACACAAAAATTTTGGTGGAGGCCACCCCGATTTCAGGGCCCGCGTGACAATACACGCCGCAATCGGTCTCCCTCGCGATGGTCGAGCCGACCACGTTGACCAATCCGATGGTCAGGGCGCCCTTGCGTTGGGCCTCCCGGATGGCGGCCAGCGTGTCGATGGTCTCGCCTGACTGCGAAATGGCCAAAACACCCGTGGTTTCGTCCAGGCGCAGGCGACGGTAACGGAATTCCGAGGCCAGCTCTACCTCTACATTGAGCTCGGTCAAATTTTCAAAAATATGGCGGCCGATGAGCCCGGCATGATAGGAGGTGCCGCAGGACACGATGATGATGCGCTTCAGCTTTTGGATGTGCTGGATCTTCGATTGCAGACCGCCCAGAACCGATACGCCCTCGTTGAGGATGGTGCGGCCACGCATGGCGTTCTTCACGGTTTCGGGTTGCTCGTAAATTTCCTTGAGCATGTAGTGAGGATAGGAGCCAAGATCCTCGTCCTCCACCTTCCAATCGATGCGCAGCGTCTCCCGCTCGATGGGTTCATGGTCAAAGGACAGAATTTTGTATTCGTTCGGCGTCAGCACGGCAAAGTCGTTGTCTTCCATGTAGATGACCTGGTCCGTATACTGAATCAGCGCGCTGACATCGCTGGCCACGAACATCTCGTTTTTGCCGATGCCCAACACCATGGGCGAACCGCGGCGGGCCACCACGATTTTCATGGGGTCCTCGGTGCAAACAACCGCCAGGCCAAAGGCGCCCTCGATCAGGTTGAGCGTTTTTTCCACCGCGCTTTCCAAATCGCCTTTAAAGAATTGGGCCACCAGTTGGACGATGACCTCGGTATCCGTTTCCGATTGAAAGGCAATGCCCTCGTTTTCCAATTGCGCGCGAAGTTTGGCGTGGTTCTCTATAATCCCGTTGTGGACCACGAAAAAACGCTCCGTGGCGTCGGAGTGGGGGTGCGCGTTGATCTCCGTGGGCTTGCCATGAGTGGCCCAACGGGTATGGGAAATGCCGCAGGTCATGGCCAAATCGAGTCCCTGAACCACCTTGTCCAGGTTCTGGACCCGCCCCACACAACGGTAGCGTTTGGCGCCGGTCTTATCCACCGTCACCATTCCCGCGGAATCGTAACCGCGGTATTCCAGCCGCTTGAGGCCGTTCAAGAGAATGGGCGCCGCCTTGCGGTAGCCAACGTACCCCACTACACCACACATAAGGAGCTCCTGGGAAAATTGTTGAGCGCGTCAAATGGACCTTGAGACAATGCCCTCGAAAATGAGTGGCAGGGATGAACGCTTGCCCCATCCTGGTTCAGCGCGGCTCGCCATCCATTCTCGTTATCTTATGCCATAATCCGCGTTCGGAAAAGGCATTTGTCAGAGAAATTCCCGGCTCGTGGGCGCCCCGTACGCCATGCGGCCGAAGACCTCACCGCGGGTTAGGGAAGGGTGAAATATGGTTTTCATCCAAATTTGGCAATAGGAATCGGAAAAAGGTAAACTTTTTCCATATATCCCGCGACTTAACCCTAATGTAGCCGTTTCCGGTTCCCAACGACACCTCATCCGCCACCGAGCCGCCTGGTCGGCGATCCTCGGCGAAATCGACCGTATACTCAACTGAGGTCGTGGCGGCCGCTACGGGGAGGTGGCGGCG
>JBGTRP010000181.1:0-10660 GCA_041940685.1 Acanthopleuribacteraceae bacterium | reverse complement strand
CAGTTCGCGATGCGTCACCAGCCAGACCGGCACCGTCACCGGCGGCATGTCGGGAAGCACCCGCTCGATTCCCGGATCGGTCTCGGCCACCTCGCGCATCATCGCGCAGATGCCGAGCCCGCGGCGCACCATCTCCCAGGCGACCAGGCCGCTCTCCGAGACGATGCGGAAATTCTCCCGCCCCAGCGGCAGCCCGCGTTCCCGGAGCGCTTCCAGCAGCCGCCCGTACCGGTCAAAGCCGATGAAGGGCATCGGCCGCAGGTCGTCCGGCGTCTCCGGGCGTCCGTACCGGTCGAGGAAAGCCCGCGAGGCGTAGAGATTCGCCTCCGATTCGCGCAGGAGCCGGGCGACGAGGTCGGGCTGTTCGGGGCGGACATGGCGGATCGCGATGTCCGCCTCGCGGCGCGACAGGTCGCGCAACTCGTTCGACGCGACCACCTCCAGCTCGATCCCCGGCGCCTCGGCGCCGATCTCGCGTAATTTTTCCAGCACGTGAAAGTGGGTGTAGTTGAAGTCCACCTCGAACAACGCTCCGCCGCCGCTCCGCCGCATCATCACCGCGAGGGGAACACGGCGATGCGGTAAGATGCTGGTCTCCAGAGCATGGACTCGTTGGATCAATTCTTTCCAAGTCTCCGTGCGAAGTTTGAGTCGATAGGGCAGTGAATTCAAAAACAACCCCAACACACGCTCGCCGCCCTCTGATTCCACACGACCATTGGCCGATACCCCGGTGGTTATGTCCAGGCTGCCCGCCACCCGGCTCAAGACCTTAAAATGGGCCGCCAACAAAACCGCTTTGAGAGGCAAGCCCTGGGCACGCGCCAAGGCCTGCAAGGCATCGGAAAGGCTTTGATCGATGGCGATGGCCATGGTTCCGCGCGTGTTCCCACGACTCGCGCGCATGGCACGGTTTCCGCGCGGCAGGCTGGTGGCGTTCGCGTCCTCCAGGAGTTGGTCCCAAAAGGCGAGCGAAGCCTCGGAACGCGCGGCCCCCCTTTCCAAGGCGACAAAATCGCGAAAGTGGGCTTTCAATGGCGGCAACTCGACCGGCTCGCGGTTCATTTCCGCCCGGTAGATTCGTAACCACTCGGAAAACAGCAGAGCCTCACTCCAACCATCCAGAATCGCGTGATGGAAGCGGAATGCCAGGCGAAAGCTCCGATCCCTCCACCGATGTACGACAACCTCCAGCAGGGGCGGCTGTTTCCAATCGAAGGGCCGGCGTTTCTCTCGATCCAACCAAGCGCGATAGGCCGCTTCCTTATCATTTTCGGTTCTAACATCCAAGATTCTAAGGGGAATGCGGGCGCGGCGATACACCAACTGCAGGGGTTCTTCGAAATCACTCAGGGCGAAGGCCGTCCGCAAGATTTCGTGACGCTCGCTCAGGGCCGCCAGCGTACGGCGCAATGCTTTTTCATCGAAAGCCATCGCCAATTGGTAATAGAAAATATCGTGATAATGGGAAGAATTGTCTTCAAAAGAGTTGTGGAACAACATCCCCATTTGCAGTTGGACCAACGGATAGGCCGCTTCTACCTCCGGCGGCAAACTTTTCCGGTCCCGCGCGGACAAGAGCGAAAAAGGGCCGGTTTCCGGAGTCTCCGTACGGCCTGATTCCGAAACCTCGATGCGGGAGGCGAGCGCGGCAATACTTGGATTTTCGAAAAGCAAGGGCAGCTCGAAATGCAACCCTCGTTCGGCCGCCAATGCCTTGATTTGGATGGAAAGCAGCGAATCGCCGCCCAGGTGAAAGAAGTTATCGTGAATGCCGACCCGCTTCACACCCAGAACCCGCTCCCAAATGGCGGCCAATCCCGCCTCGCTCGGGTTCCGCGGCGCCACGTAACCCTTGTCGAGCTCGGGTTCATCGAGCTGAAGGGCAAGCAACGCGCGGTGGTCGAGTTTCCCCCGCGAGGTAAGCGGCAACCGCTCAATCGGTTGAAACACGGCTGGAACCATATGAGCGGGCAGAAGCGTTTCCAGGTGGTTGCGGATCTCCCGTTGCGTGGGCGCGGGCTCCTTCGCGCTGTAGAACGCGATCAGACGCGCATGGCCATCGTCCCCGGCATCCTCCCCTTTTTGCAACAACACCGCGGCATCTTCGATACTCGAAATTCCGCGCAAGGTCCGCTCGATCTCGCCGGTTTCAATGCGGAACCCGCGCAACTTGACCTGTGCGTCCAGCCTTCCCAAGTAGACCCAGTCCCCCTGATCGGGAAGGCAACGCGCCCGATCTCCACTCCGGTAGAGACGCTCGCCGCAAAAACGACTAAACGGATTGGGCAGAAAACGCGCGGCGGTGAGATCGGGCTGCCGGAAGTAACCACGCGCCAGGCCCGCGCCCCCGATATACATCTCGCCCGGCACATCGGGCGCTACGGGCCGAAGGCGGCCATCCAACAGGTAAAGCGTCAAATCCGCCAGGGGCCCGCCGATGCGGCTATCTTGCGGCTGAGCAACCTCGGTCCCTTCCACGGGTCTCCAGGTGACATGAACCGTGGTTTCGGTTATGCCGAACATATTCACCAAACGAGTTTCGCCCTGGGGATCGCGCTCGAACCAAGGCGCTAATGCGGCGAACGACAAGGCTTCCCCGCCGAATATGATCCAGCGCGGTCGAAAGGCGCGCCATTGGGCGCCGGAGGCGGCTTTCATCAAAGCGTAAAATGCGGATGGCGTTTGGTTTAACACGCTGACCTTTTGCCGGAGGCAAAGTTGGAGGAATTGATCCGGAGCGCGGCTGGTGTTCTTGGGAACCATTACCAACCTGGCGCCCGAGAGCAATGCGCCCCACATCTCCCAAACCGAAAAGTCGAAGTACTCCGCGTGAAACAGCGTCCAGATATCGCTCCCATCAAATCCGAAACCATCACGGGTGACGCGGAACAGACGAACCGCGTTGTGATGCGTAACGGCCACGCCCTTGGGCCTGCCGGTCGAACCGGAGGTGTGGATGATGTAGGCGAGGTTTTCGGGCGAATTTCGGTTGGGTGGGTTGGGGAGAGATCCCGCCGGTCGCGGCCAATTCAAAAGCGCCAAATGGGAATGGGGGAATTCATCGGAGGAAACGCGTTGGGCCCATCTCGGGCTAACCAGAAACACCGGCGCTCCCAATGTTGAGAGCATCTGCCGCATACGAAGCGCGGGGCTGTCGGGATCCATGGGCGCACATGCGCCGCCGGCCTTTAAAATTCCCAGGATGCCGACCGCCAATTCGCCGTTCCTTTCGGCGCACAGGGGAACGGGAACCTCTGGACCCACGCCCCGCTCCCGGAGGATTCCGGCGATGTGATTGGCGCCATGGTTCAACGCGGCATAGCTGAGCCAATGGTTTTGTGAAGTCAGCGCAGTGCGATCCGGAGCAAAGGTGACCCGACCCTCAAACCAGCGGACAAGGTCCGTTCGCACGCGGGGGCGATGCGGTTCCTGATTGAGGCTCGCCAGAAACTCCCAATCGCCGCGGTCCAACCATGCCAGCTCAGAGAGGCGTTGTTCGGGATTGACGGCGATGGCCGTAAGTAGTACGTGGAAGCGGGCGGCCATCCGGGCCAGGGTAGCCGCCTCGAACAGATCGCAGCGATACTCGAACCCACCGTGCAAACCCCGCGGTCCGCGCTGCAAGGCCAGGGTGAGGTCCATTCTGGAGATTGGGGATTCGACATGAATGGACTCGATTCGAGAGCCGATGGATCGAGGCTTACGCCGGGGCGCGCTGGTATAGATTAGCTGGACCTGGAACAAGGGATGCCTGCCCGGTTCCCGTTCCACCTGACAGGCCTTGACCACCCGCTCGAAAGGAGCGGCGCCATGTTCGTAGGCCGCGAGCGTGGTGGATCGGGTGCGTTGTAACAACTCTTGAAAACTGGGGTCGCCGCTCAGATCGCCGCGCATGACCAAAAGGTTGACGAACAAACCCATCAGGCCCTCGATTTCGGGCCGGTCCCGATTCCCGAGAGAGGCGCCAATGGCGAGATCGGTCTGCCCGGAATAGCGAAAAAGCAAGATGTGAAACGCACTCAAGAGCAGCATGTAGAGGCTGGCGCCTGAGGCTTGGCTGATGCGCTCCAGATGGAGGGTCAGCTTTTCCGGGATGTGGATCGGCGCCTGACCGCCTCGGAAAGAGGGCCGCGCGGGCCTGGGCCGGTCCGGAGTCAGTTCGAGCGTGGGCAAATCGCGCAACTGACGCTCCCAATATTCCAATTGATGCGTGAGTGTTTGGACCTGCTGACGCTGCCAGTATGCGAAGTCCGTATAGCACAGGGCCAAGGCTGGCGGATGAAAGGGCTTCCCCATGGAATGTTGCCGGTAAAAGCCGCTCCATTCGGCCATGAAGATGCCGATTGACCAATCGTCGGCAACCATATGGTGGAGATTGAGCCATAGCAGATGAGCATCCGGCCCAAGCCTTACCAGGACAAACCGCATCAGGGGCGCTTGGCCCAAATCGAAGGGTCGTTGCGCGAGGGTTGACTCCAAATCAAGGAGAGCCGCTTCCCGGAGTTTCGGATGCAATCCAGTCAAATCATGGATGCTCAGCCGCCATGCAAGGGCTTCCTTCACCCGAGCGAAAGGCCGGCCATCGCGTTCCCCAAAGGCGGTTCGCAAGGATGGTTGGCGGGCCAAAACATCGGCTACCGCGCCTTCGACCGCGGCCGCATCCAGAGGGCCGTTCACGGCCAAGCCACGCGGAATATGGTAAGCGGGACTGTCCGGCGCCCAGCGCGCGATGAACCAAAGGCGCTCCTGAGCGATGGCGAACCGGATCGTTTTCGCGGGAGGAACGCTTGGGCTGGGGGGCGTTTTCCTTGAAAAAATCCAGGATCTCCGCCTTCCGTTCCCGGATCTCATCCATCAAGCCGGGCGTGAGCGCACCTTTATCCGCGCGGAACCCCAATCGACCGGCGTCCTCCACCCAAAGGGCCACGCCTTTTTCTTTCAATTTATCGAGAAAATCCAAGATGCTCATAAGACGCCCATCTCCTGTTCCTCATCCGAAGCCGAGGTCATTGCAGACCCCCGCCGCGACCAGAGGAGAACATCGGCGTAGCGGGCGAGCTCCGCGGGTGTGGGGTGTTCGAACAAGGCCTTCATGGAGAGCTCCATTCCCAAGGATTCATTCAACCGGGAAACTACGCGTGCGGCCATCAGAGAGTGGCCGCCAAGCTCGAAAAAGTTGTCATCGATACCGATCCTATCCGCTTCCAGCAGGGCCGCCCATACCGCAACAACCGCCTTTTCCGTGGGCGTCCGCGGTTCGCGATAGCGGTTGCGGGCGTTCTGGTCCGGGGGAGGTAAGGCCGCCCGATCCAGCTTACCATTCGGGTTCAGGGGAAAACGATCCATGAAAACGAAAGCCGCGGGAATCATGTAGTCAGGCAGAGATTGCTTGAGAAATTTCCGAATCTTCTCCACGGAAGCCTCCGCATTCGGGAGGATACGAAGATAGGCGCAGAGCATCGGCTCGCCGTTGGAGGCGTCGGCCAACGAAACCACCGCATCCGCGATCCATTCATGTTCCCGCAAGCGTTGTTCGATTTCGCCCGGTTCGATGCGGAACCCCCGCAGCTTAAGCTGGCGGTCCAAACGTCCGCCAAGCTCCAGATCCCCGCCAGGCAAGCGGCGGGCGCGATCCCCCGTGCGGTAGATCCGGCCACCCGGTTTTCCCAAGGGATCAAGCGGATCAGGTAAGAACAAGGCCGCGGTACGGGCGGGGTCGCCCACATATCCTCGCGAGATTGCCTCCCCGCCGATGAACAACTCGCCAAAAAACCCGATAGGCAAAAGCTCGAGCGCGGAATCCAGCACATGCGCGCTGGTATTGGCGATGGCCGCGCCGATGGGCACGGAGGAACCGCCGGGCCCATGCGAACGGAGATCCCGAGCGCAGGCGAAGGTAACGGTCTCGGTAGGGCCATACCCATTGATCAAACGGACCCGCTGTTCCAGTTGGAGGAAATCCCGCACATGCTTCGGGGAAAGCGCCTCGCCCCCGGCCAGCAGTTGGCGCACACCTGCGAGGTCCGAGGGCCGGTCGCAAACCATGGCGTGGTAAAGCTGGGCCGTGAGCCACAGGGTGGTCACGCCCTCGCGGCGGAGGATTTCTCCCAACCGGTCCGGCGATCTCGCGGCGCACAGCGCCAAACGCGCGCCGTTTAGGAGCGCCCCCCATATTTCGAAGGTCGCCGCATCGAAGGAGAGGGGCGCGGCCTGTAACAGGGTTTCCCGGGGGGAGAGCGAGACGTAATCCGTGTGACAAACCAAACGAACCACATTGCGATGCGTAGCGGCCACGCCCTTGGCCCTACCGGTCGAGCCGGAGGTGAACATGATATAGGCGAGTTGATCCGCGCCGACAAAGGGAAAGGTCGCCGGTTTTGCCAGGACCTCTGCCCGGGGCGTTTCTTCGTCCATGGCCATGATCCGTTGCCGGGGAATCCGCGGAAACGAACCACCTTTTTGAAGCAGCTCGGCCGGCGCCAATAAGAGGGCGATAGCCGCGTCTTGAGCCATGGCCTCCAGCCGCGCCGCTGGGTAGCCCGGATCCAGGGGAACATAGGCGCCGCCCGCTTTTAACACGGCCAGGCATGCGATCAGGTTCTCCAGGCTGGAAGCGGAGAGCAGACCGACCGCATCTTCAACCCGAAGCCCGCGAGCCAGAAGGCGATAAGCCAGTCGGTTGGCGGCGAGATCCAGGGACGCATACGTCATTTGGCGCCCATCATGGGTTAGGGCGATCGCATCCCGTCTCGTTGTCGCCCAAGTCTCGAACAGGGCGTGAATGCCCCGTTCTCTCGGGTAAGGAGTCTCGGGTTGGTTCCATTCGCGAACCAGATGGTGCCGTTGGCCTCTGGTGAGCGGCAACTGACGCGCCATCGGCTGGTCGGCGCGTTCGCCGAGGGTTTCCGTCAGGATGCGAAAGTGGTCGATGAGGCGCTGGATGGTGGACCCCTCAAAAAGGTCGCGATTGAATTCGAAAGTTCCATGGACCCGGCCGTTGTGGAAGGCGGTTTGCAATGAAAGCTCGAATTTGGCGATGGGGTATTCGGGCCGCTCGGGTTGGATATGCGCGCCCTCCAGGGCGGATGCCTTGAAATCCTTTTCCCATGCCAGTTGTCGTGTGGAGAACAGAACCTGAAACAGCGGGGAACGGCTCGGGTCACGGCGAGGCTGAAGCCGCTCAACCAACCTTTCGAAGGGCAGATCCTGGTGCTTCAGGGCATCCAATACGGTTGTTTTGACTTGTTCCAGCAACTGGATAAAGCTCGCCTCGGGGCGGATCCGCAAACGGATGATCAGTGTGTTGACGAAAAAGCCGATCAGCGGTTCCAGACCCGGGTGATGTCTCCCCGAAACAGGCGTGCCGATACAGAGATCGGCCTGACCCGAGTAAATGGAAAGCAGTCGCGCGAATACGGCCAAATGAGCCATATACGAGGTGACGTCCTTTTCGCGGCACAGTTGTTCTAGTCGCAGGCTCGTAGCGCGGGAGAGGTGGAAACCGGCCAATTGACCCCGATAGCTTCTCGCTGCCGGACGGGCCCGGTCCACTGGCAAATCCAGATACGCGGGGGCTCCTGCCAGTTGGGTTTTCCAAAAGCCGAATTGCCGCTCCAAGCGTTCATGCCGGAAATGAGTTCGTTGCCATTGCGAATAATCCGCGTATTGGACGGTAAGCGGCTCCAAATCCGGCGCTCGTCCGGCCATGAACGAACGGTAGCAGGAAATCAGCTCTCGAAACATCAGGGAATGGGACCAGCCATCGGAAATGATGTGATGCATATTGAGCAATAACCAACCGCTCCCCTGGAATGGGCGGTAGAAACTGACCCGCAGAAGCGGCCCCCGTTCGAGGGAGAAGGGAAGACGAATATCCTTTGCCAACAGTTCGCGGCACAGGGATTCCGCCTGGGTTGCGGGCAGGGCGGTGGCGTCGACCCAACGGATGTGGAACGGCGCGGGCGGGGATATCGATTGGTGGGCCACGCCGTCTGATTCAAGGAATCGGGTGCGAAACACCTCGTGCCGGGTGGTTAGGAACTGAAGGCTGTATTCGAGGAACCTTGGCCGAATGGCCCCATTCCAGCGAAAAACCATGGGTAAATGATAGCCCGCATGACCGGGATCAAGCCGTTCCAAGAACCAAAGCCTTTGTTGGCTGAAGGAAAGCGGCCAAAGCCTTTCCTGCCTGGAAAGGCCTGCATGGTTGGGGATAGGCGGCAGAGATGGCGTTTCCCGGCGATTCCGCCGCTCGTCGATGGCGGCGGCCATGTCGGCAAGGGTGGGCTTGAGAAAAAACTCGGTGAGCGGCATTTCCACGCCGAGCTTTTCTTGAACGCCCATGATCACGCGCGTGGCCAGGAGAGAATGTCCGCCCAGGCGAAAAAAGCTGGTGTGGAGGTCGATCGACTCCCATTGGCGATTGAGAGCCTTGCCCCAAATTTCGAGAAGCGCCCTTTCGGTCGGTGTGTGGGAGCGGTCGTGGCATACGGGAAGTTCGGGCGGCGCGGGTAGAGCGCCCCGATCGATTTTACCGCTGGCGGTCAGGGGCATGGTATCCATATGAATCCATCTTCCCGGCAACATATAGGCAGGCAATCGTTCGACCAAGAACTGAAGCAAGGCCTCCTCGTCCGCGCTGGCCGAATGCGGTGGAAACGGGTCATGACTAATTTGATCCAGCCTGGATCCCTTGGCGGACAAGGCCTGTAATGGGGCCAGGCCATCTTTGGCCCAATAGGCGGCGAGGATGGGATTGGCGGTTTTCGCTCCGCGGAGAACCACCACTGCCTCGGCAACGCGGGGATGGGTTTTGAGCACATGTTCTATTTCGCCCGTTTCGATGCGGAACCCGCGCAGCTTGATTTGGTGATCCACGCGGCCAATGAAGAGCCGCGCGCCATCCTGCAAGCGTTTGACTCGGTCCCCGGTTTTGTAGAGCCGCTCCCCGGGGCGCATGGAAAAGGGGTCGGGAATAAAAGCGGCGGCCGTCTGTTTCCCGCGGTTCGCGTACCCGCGCGCCAGACCCATTCCACCAAGGAAAAGTTCGCCCACGCCTCCCATTGGAATAGGTTGGAGGTTTCCATTCAGCGAGTAAGCGCGGGCGCCCGAGAGGGGTTGACCAAGGGGAAGGTCTCGTGTTTCAGCCAATTTCGAAAGGGCATCCACAGCATGGGTCATGACGCCCACGGTGGCCTCGGTCGGACCGTAATGATTGAGAACCGCGAGGCGCGGCGCCCGTTGTTTTAAGGATGCTATCCAGCGGGTCGTCGCGCTCTCCCCTCCCAGGATCAACAGTCGACGCGGAAGCGCTGGTCTGGAAAGGTCTTTTGTCAGAAGCGCCGCCAGGTGAGAGGGCGTGATCTTGAGGCAGTCGATCCGAGCCCGTTCGAGGGCCGCGGCAAAGCGGGGCCCATGGGTGACCGCCTCGCCCGAAAACAAATACAGGCGGTCGCCGCCACCCAGCGAGCGAAACGCTATTGTGAAGCCCATGTCTACATGCAGCGGTGACACCAGGGCAAAGCTCTCGCCCGCCAACGCGGACGGCGTCCGCTGCAGGATTCCTTCAAGATAATTGGAGATGGCGCCTCGCGGGATCATGACCCCCTTGGGCCGGCCGGTAGAGCCGGAAGTATGGATGAGGTAGGCCAATTGGCTCGCATGGGGCTTGGGCCAGGGCCCAAACCGTGAATTGGTTTCCTTTGAGCATGAATCCACATCGAAAACTCGCCCTTGGAAAGCTTGAAATCGAGGAAAAACAGCATGAGTGGTCAGCAGCAGCGCCGCGGCGCCGTCCTCTAATAGGAAGCGCAACCGTCGGTCGGGGAGGTTGGAGTCCAAGGGCAGGAAAGCGCCACCCGCGCGCCAAACCCCGAGCATGGCCACGACCATCCGATCGGTCTCCGGCAGGCAGAGCCCTACCCGCGTTTCCGGGCGAACCCCCAGTTTGAGAAGCCAGTGCGCGAACCGCTCTACCTCCAACCAAAGGGCGCCAAAGCTGAGATGTCTCTCCTCCAGGACCAGCGCCACGTGATTGGGTGCGATCAGCGCCTGTTCTCGAATCCGTTCCAGGATGTCTTTCCCTCCAAACTCGCGTTCCGAATCAGCGGCATTGATGGCCTGGCCCCAATCCAAGCCTTGTCCGCCAACAGTTTGAGAGTGTGGAATGATGGCCTGGCCCCAATTGGAGGATGGTAGACGGGGTTGGGGAAGGCTTGAAATGGGTTGGTTTTCGAGGGTGGGAGCGGCCGCGGCGATACGACAAAAATCATCGATTATCCGTCGAATGGTGGCCTCCAGGAAGAGGGAGGTACGGTATCGCAGACTGCCTTGAAAGGCGCTGTTTTGCGCCCACATGGCGAGGCTAAGGTCGAATTTGGCGACAGGCGCTTCCAGCTCGATGGTGCTCACTTCCAGTGCGGGAAAGGATGGCGGCTCGATGCGCACGTTCTGATAGCTGAAAGAAACCTGGAAAAGTGGTTGATAGGCCGGGTTCCGATCCAGTTCAAGCGCCTCGATGACTCGATCCAGGGGCACATCCTGGTGGGCGAAGGCCGCCAGAGCAACCCGACGCGCCTGCAGCAAAAATGGCTTCAACGCCATGGTTTCTTCAACTTTTAGGCGAAGGCCAAGCGTGTTGGCAAACAGACCGATGACA
>JBGTRP010000180.1:0-10674 GCA_041940685.1 Acanthopleuribacteraceae bacterium | reverse complement strand
AGTTGCGTTCCTGGCTGCGTTCTTTGCACACACGATCTACAGCAGCGCCCCGGGACCGGTGGACCGAGTCTCACGCTGGGAACTGCTCACGTGGATGCTCACGCCGTCGCAGCCAGGGTTGCCGACGAATCCATTTGTTTCACTCTCGGAGAAGCTGTTTCACGTCGAGTTTCTTCCCGAGCGAGCGATCTCGCTCGTGGTCGCGGCCTGCTCCTCCACGGCCGAGGCGATCGTGGACGGCTGGTTTCATACCGGCGATATTGGTGTCCTGGACGAGGACAACTACCTCACCATCACGGACCGCAAAAAGGATCTCATCGTCACCTCGGGAGGAAAGAACATTGCGCCACAGCCCCTGGAAAACGCCCTCAAGCTGAGCCCCATGATTGAGCAGGCCGTCATCATCGGCGACAAACGCAATTTCGTTTCGGCGCTCATTATGCCGCCTTGGGAGAACGTCGAGGAGTGGGCCCCGGCCAAGGCTTGGCCAACCGACCCCATCGCCCTCTCTCAAAACCCCGATTTTCTGAAGCTCATTGAGACGGAGATCGAAAAACAGATGAACGGGTTCGCCCACTACGAGCGGGTCAAGAAATTCACCATCATCCCGGAAATTCTATCCGTGGAGGGCGGCGAGCTCACGCCCAGCATGAAGGTCAAGCGCAAGGTGGTCAACCAGAAGTACACATCCGTGATCGAGTCCATGTACGAATAGCGCCCACCCGGCTTCATGGGGCTATCGGGAACGGCCGAAATTTCAACGCGCTCCCATGGATTCAGCCCCCGCGGCCCGGTGATAAAACGGCCCTCGCGGATGAGATGATTCCTGGCTCTTTTACACTTAACTCATAGTGATCTCTTTTTTCCGTCCTTCTTCCAGAAGAGAAGGCTCGGGGACGGGTAAGGGCATGCGAAACGATCTCCAAACCCCGAGCACGGCTTTCCGCCGCCAAGGCGGAGGAGTCCCCAGGAGGAAGCGCTCGTCCCGGCGCGGAGGTCGCCATTTATCAGGAGGAGACTATGCTGGAGCTCTGGCAGGCGGCCACGACCACCATAAACCTGCCGTTTACTCTGTTCCTTGGCCTGGTGATGGTCTATTGGCTGGGGGTCATTATCGGCGCGCTGGACCTGGATTTCCTCGATTTTCATTTGGACGGCCATCAGGGTCCTGATTTGGATGTAGACCTTCATGCCGATATGGATCTCCACTCGGACCTTGACGCGGACGCCGATCTGCATGCCGATCCGGGCCACCTGGCGGATGTGCTTACCTTTTTCAATATCGGCGCGATCCCGTTCATGGTGGTCATCAGTATTTTCAGCCTGAGCCTTTGGACCCTTGCCATGGTCATCCGGATCGCGTGGCCGGCGCCCCTCGATTGGGTGGCGTTCCTGACTTATATCCCCATTTTATTGGGCGGCGTCTTGCTCACCAAGCTGGTAACCACGCCGTTGGCGAAGCTATTCGCGGGAGTGGGCGGCAAGGCTCTCAGCAGCGTGCAAGGTCAGGTTTGCACTCTGTTGTCGGACGCGGATGAGTCTCGCCTGGCGCAAGGCAGGGTCATCACGGATGGCTCGCCCTTCGTGGTGAACGTGAGAACGCGCCCTGGTGAAAAGCTCCCCAAGGGGAGCCGGGCCCTGATCATCGAGAAGGATGCGGCCGCGAATTTTTATTATGTAGAACATTTTGATGCGTGGGAGGACTGACATGGCGGAATTATTCGGAAATCTCTTTATTGTGATCGGCGTTAGCATTGTTTTCATGCTGATAGGCATCGCGGCCTTTTACAAGAAGTTTTATGTCAAGGCCGAGCAGGGCAAGGCGCTGATCCTTACCGGAGGCGCCAAACCCAAGGTTTCCTTCAGCGGGCTCCTGGTGATCCCCATTTTTCGGCGGCTGGAGATTATGGACATTTCCGTCAAGCGCATCGAGATACAGCGCAGCGGCACCGACGGCCTTGTTTGCCGGGACAATATGCGCGCCGACATCAAGGTCGCCTTTTTCATGCGCATCAACAACACCGAACAATCGGTCATGGACGTCGCCCAATCCATCGGCACCCAGCGCGCCTCCAATCAGTCCGCCCTGGAAGAGCTGTTCGACGCCAAGTTCTCGGAGGCGCTTAAAACCGTGGGTAAGAACTTCGATTTCGTGGAGCTCTATCAATCGCGCCAGCGCTTCAAGGAGGAGATCCTCCAGGTGATCGGCACCGATCTCAGCGGTTATGTGCTCGAGGATTGCGCCATTGATTACCTGGAGCAAACGGAGCTCGGCCACCTGAGTCCCGACAATATTCTCGACGCCGAGGGCATCAAAAAAATCACCGAGCTCACCTCCCGCCAGAAGGTGCTGTCCAACCAAATCGACCGCGACCGCGCCAAGACCATTAAACAGCAGGATGTGGAGGCCGCGGAGGCCATCCTGGAGCTCGACCGTCAGTTGGCGGAGAGCAAACAGAAGCAACAGCGGGAAATCGAGTCCATCAAGGCGCGTGAAGAGGCGGAGACCAAACGCATCCAACAGGAAGAACGGCGCAAGGCCGAGTTGGCCCGCATCCAGACGGATGAAGAGGTGCAGGTCGCCACCCAAAACCAGGAACGCCAGGTGATCGTGGCGCAGAAGAATAAGCAGCGCACCGAGTCCATCGAAACCGAGCGCATCGAAAAAGACCGCCTGCTGGAGGTGGTCGAGCGCGAACGAATCGTCACCCTGGCCAATATCGAGAAAGAAAAGGCGGTGGAAGAGGAGCGCAAAAACATCCAGGACGTCATTCGCGAACGGGTGGTGGTGGAAAAGGCGGTCGTCCAGGAAGAGGAAAAGATCAAGGATACGCGAGCCTTCGCGGAAGCCGACCGCGGCAAGCAGGTGGCCGTCACACAAGCGCAAAAGGAAGCCGAGGAGTCCCTGGTCAAAACGATCAAGGCGGCCGAGGCCGAGAAACGGGCGGCGGAGCTCGAGGCCGAACAAAAAATCATCGAGGCGGAAGCCGGCCAGAAGGCCGCGGACAAGAACGCGGAGGCGCGTAAGTTCCTTGCAGAGGCCCAAGCCGCGGAGGAGGCCGCCATCGGGCTCGCGGAAACTCAAGTGATGGAGGCCAAGGCCCACGCCACCGAGATGCAGGGCATCGCCGAAGCCACGGTACTGGAGAAGAAATACCTCGCCGAGGCCAGTGGCATTCAGGCCAAGGCGGAGGCCAAGGAGCGCGAGGGCGAAACCGAGGCCAATGTGCTGCTCAAGAAATATCAGTCAGAGGCCACCGGCATCAAGGAAAAGGCCGAGGCCATGCGCCTTTTCGACGGCGCGGGCCGCGATCACGAGGAATTTAAGCTCAGGCTCATGAAGGAAAAGGAAATCGAGCTCTCGCAGATCGGCATCCAGAAAGAAATCGCCGAGGCTCAGGCATCGGTGATCCGCGAGGCGCTCAAGGCCGCCAAGATCGATATCGTGGGCGGAGAATCCATGTTCTTCGAGAAGATTGTGGGCGCCGTCACCCAGGGCAAGTCCGTGGACAGGCTGGTGGACAATAGCCGGGTCTTGGGCGATATCAAGGAAACCTTCTTTACCGGCGACGGCGAGGAATTCAAGCAGCAACTCAGAAGCTTTGTCTCCAAATTCGGGATGAGCTCCGAGGACCTGAAAAACATTTCGCTTGCCGCCCTGATCTCCAAATGGATCGGACTCACCGAAAAGGATTCAGAACGCGAGGGCCTGAAAAAGATCCTCTCCTGGGTAGAGAAACTGGGTCTGGGTGGGCACTCCGCGGAAATCATCGAAAAGTAACGCGTCCACACCCGAATCCAAAAGCGGCTAGCGGAAAATCCGCGCCGCGCGTAACCGGGGCCGCGCCGCCAATCACTTCGCGGGGCGGCGGCCCGCGATGGGAGCAACGAGTTGGCTGATCAACCCAAAAAACCTATCCCGGATGGCCAAATGGAAGGGGGCACCTACGAGGTGATCCGAGGCCGGCTGGAGAAACAAGCCAGGATCTTGGGGAAACGGCTGGAAGACCTAAACCTGGCCCGCAAGCAGGCCTTCGGCTCCATCGAGACGCAACTCAAGAGCAGCCAACGCATCACGACCTCCAACAATTGCGAGTCCAGGGACATCGTCTCCATCGGCGGCAAGTTCATTTTCGGCTATAACGTTCACATGGGCCTTCGCTCCGGGCTTGGGCTCAAGGATGTGTTCGCGGTTTACGAATTCCGCGAAGAAGAATTTCACGAGCTGGATTTGGACCTGATCCGGAACTCGGATTTCGAGCGCGACTTTCTCGGGCTATACAAGTATTACCGCGACACCGAATTCGCCAAATTCTCGATCATCGGCCCGCATCTGTTCATGAAATTCCGCACGGGCAAATCCATCAACGATTTTAAAACCTTTAAATGGTTGATCAAGGACGGCGCCCTGGTCTACCTGGACAACCGCAGCGATCACGAGCTCCGTTACCCGGCTCAACACGAATTCGAGTGGAAACGGGCGCGCCGCGACGACCAACGCATGGGCCGTTTCCCGCATGTGTCCATCGAGGATCGACTCTTCGTGGAAACCACGGGCGGCGATCTCACCATCAAGATCGAGGACAATACGGATACGGGCTCGGGCATCTTGAGCGAGCCCGTGGAAAACCAGGACCAAACCCTCGACGACGCCGAAATCGCCTATGCCACCATAGGGCCGATCATCCTCTTGAGAATTCTCCCCTACCAGGAAAAGGACCATCGATTTTACCTCTACAACGAGAATCTTCAGGAAGCCAACCGAATCGACGCCATCGCGGACTCCTGCGTGCTCCTGCCCGACGACCATGGCCTGATCTTTCCCCGTGGCTACTATCTCATTTCGGGCGAGCTCAAACAGTTCGACAGCCATTTGCGCGACATGGTTTTCGAGAAGCGCATCGCCGCTCCCAACGGCGAGGACTACCTCTACGTCTTCTACAACCGCTATGAGGGCCTCTACATTCTGCTTTCTTACAACCTCATCGAACAAAAGGTCGAAGCGCCCATCGTCTGCGGCGGTTACAGCATTTTTCAGGACGGCGTTTTGATTTTTTTCAAACCCGAGGAGGAACCCCAGAAACACCACGCCCTCCAGGTCTGGCAAACCCCCTACGTCAGCCCCAACTATCAGCCTCCGGCTCATCAGGAATCCGAGCTCTACAAGATCGGCAACAAAGATGTGGTGCGCTGCATGGCAGAGTGCCACGAGGTGCTGAGCCTGCTCCGTCGCCAGGACCCCTACCCGAATCTGTACCTGGACCTGGTCAAGAAGACCACGGCCATTAACGATGCTTATTTCTGGCTGGCGGAACCCGCGGCCTGCAACCTGAGAGAAACGCTGCTGGAGCTCAAAAGGACCGCCGGCAACGCCATCGAGGAATTCGACAAGATGAATCGCCTCAAAAAGGCGTCGGCCGAAGAGGTCGCGCGCGTGACGGAAAAGGCCAAGCAGCTTTTCGGTCAGATCGCGCGGGCCGGTTTGACGGGGATCGAGGAGTTTGTTGGCTTTCTCGCAGAACTCCGCGGTTTGCGCGGCGAGGTCATCGCCAGTGGAGAGCGGCGTTACGCGGACCAGGAGAAGGTCGCGCAATTGGAAAAAGAGGCTCTGGCCCAAACCGAAAAGCTTTCTTCCGGATGCGTGTCCTTCCTGTTGGAAGACGCGGCGCTCGATCCCTACCAACAACGCATCGAAAAGCTGGAGGCGGGCGTTCCAGGCATCGAAAGGGCCAGCGCCGCCAATGATTTGGGACGTGAGCTGGATCAAGCCGCTGCCGATCTTGAGCTATTGATCGAAGTCGTCAGCAATCTCAAGATCGAGGACGCCACCGAAACGACCCGCATCATCGATCGCATCTCCGCCATATACGCCATCCTCAACCGGGCGAGGGCCGCGCTGAAAAACCGCGGACAGGAGCTGGGCCAGGCCGAGGGCGTGGCCGAATTCAACGCCCAAATGAAGCTGATCGACCAGGGTGTGATCAACTATTTGGATATCTGCGACGAACCGGAGAAATGCGAAACCTACCTCACCAAACTGCTGGTGCAAATCGAGGAGCTCGAGGGGAAATTCTCCGAGTTCGACGAATTTATCGGCTTGCTCACGGAGAAACGCGAGGAAATTTACAACGCCTTCGAGGCGCGCCGGGTGAGGTTGGTTGAATCGCGCAACAAACGGGCCGCCTCGCTGCTCGGCGCGGCCGAACGTATCCTCCAAGGCATCCAAAGCCGGGCGGCTCGCTTTGAAACCGTCAGCGAAATCCATGGCTACTTCGCCGGCGACATGATGATCGAAAAGGTGCGCGACATCGTCGAACAACTGGTTCAGCTCGAAGACTCGGTCAAGGCCGACGATGTGCGCGGCCGGCTGAAGACGCTCAAGGAAGAGGCGGTCCGCCAACTCAAGGACAAGCGGGAAATCTTCGAGGAGGGCGGCAGCCTCATCAAGCTGGGCCGGCACCGTTTTTCCGTGAACGTCCAGTCCTTGGCATTGACCGTGGTCGCCCGCGATCAGAACCAGTTTTTCCATCTCACTGGGACCAACTTCTTCGAGGAAATCAAGGAGCCGGCCTTCCTGGAGACCAGGCCGGTTTGGGGCATGGAGACGCCCTCGGAAGATGGCGAGGTCTACCGCGCGGAATTTCTGGCCTACACCCTGCTGCAAGCCCTTGAAAAGGGAGAAGAGCCCGGCCTGAAAGCCAACGCCGCCATGAGTCACGAGGACCTGACCGCGCTGGTCCGGCGCTTCATGGGGCCACGCTACGAGGAGGGCTACTCCAAGGGAGTTCACGACCAGGATGCCGCGCTGTTGTTGGAGCGGCTAATCGCCATGAAAAAGGCCCTGGGCCTCCTGACCCACGCGCCCGAGGCCCGCGCCTGCGCGGCCGTATTTTGGTTCGCGTTTTGCCCTCAAGGCGCCAAAAGCGGCATTCAAGCCAGCCTCGGTGGATTGAAAGCCATGCGCTCCGTGTTTCCGGAAGGGGCGGGCGCGGGAGACCAGGGCGCGGAATTGCGAGGGTTGATCGAACGCTTTCTCGAGACCTCGCGGCTTTTCGACGCTTCCCTGGCCCCGGAAGCCTCGGTCTACCTGTTCCACCAGTTGATGGCCGGTCCAAGCTTCGCCGTGAGCATGGAGGCCGGAGAAATCTACCGCGGCCTGGTTCACTATCTCAAGCATCGAGGTGCTCACGAAAATTTTGAGTCGGCGCTCAAGGACCTTGGCAAAGACCCCGCGCGCGCCTTTGCCCTGACCCGGGAATGGGCCGCGGCCTACATCGCCGAGAAACATCCCGACAGCATGGACTTCCGCGACGAGGCGGCGGCCCTGCTCTTTTGCGGCCACTACGACGGCCATCAGGAATGCAAGATCCCGATTTCCGTAACCATCGAGGGTCTCAAGGGGGATCACCCAATCCTGAAAAAGGGGGTCTACCGACTCAATTACAACCGTTTCATGAGCAAGCTGGCCCGCTTCAAGCGCGAATCCTTACCCGCCTTCCAACATTATGTTTCTCTCAAAAAGACCATGACAGAGCGCTTTACAAACGAGTTGCGCCTCGAAGAGTTTAAGCCGCGCGTGCTTACCTCCTTCGTGCGCAACCGATTGCTGGACCAGGTGTACCTTCCCCTGATCGGCGATAACCTCGCCAAGCAGATCGGCGCGGCCGGCGACCAAAAACGGACCGACCGCATGGGCCTGCTGCTGCTGGTTTCCCCGCCGGGCTATGGGAAAACCACGCTCATGGAGTACGTGGCCAACAGGCTGGGCCTGATTTTCATGAAAATCAACGGCCCCGCCATCGGTCATGAGGCCACGGCGCTCGACCCCGCCACCGCCCGGCACTCCAGCGCGCGCGAAGAGCTCGCCAAGCTCAACCTTTCCCTGGAAATGGGCGACAACATCATGATCTATCTAGACGATATCCAGCATTGCAATCCCGAATTCCTGCAAAAATTCATCTCACTCTGCGATGCGCAACGCAAGATTGAGGGCGTCTACAAGGGGCGCACAAAGACCTATGACCTGCGCGGCAAAAAGGTATGCGTGGTCATGGCCGGCAACCCCTATACCGAAAGCGGCGAGAAGTTTCAGATTCCCGATATGCTGGCCAACCGCGCGGACACCTATAATCTGGGCGATATCATCGGCGAGCACGCCACCGTCTTCGAGCAGAGCTATGTGGAAAACAGCCTCACGTCCAATCAGGTGCTCAACAGGTTAGCCGCACACGGCCAAAAGGACGTGCATGGGCTCATGTCCATCGCGGAGTCCGGCAGTCGGGAGGGCGTAGAGCTGGAAGCCAACTACGCGCCCGAGGAAATCAACGAGTTCGTCAACGTGCTCCGAAAACTCTATCGGGTGCGCGATGTCATCCTCAGGGTGAACCAGGCCTATATTCGCTCCGCCGCTCAGGAGGACGCCTACCGCACCGAGCCGTCCTTCAAGCTGCAGGGCTCCTACCGCAACATGAACAAAATCTCGGAAAAGGTTCTGCCCGTCATGAACGAGGAGGAGCTCGAGAATCTGATCTTCACGCACTACGAAAACGAGGCGCAAACGCTTACCAGCGGGGCGGAAGCCAATCTGCTCAAGTTCAGGGAGCTGCTGGGCGTGTTGACTGAGGCGGAAAACGCCCGCTGGGAAGAAATTAAAACCGAGTTTCAGCGGCGCCAGCAATTCTTCGGCATCGAATCGGGCGACAAGATGGGCAAGGTGATCGCCCAACTCAGCGGTTTCGGTACGGGGCTCACCTCCATCCGCGATACGCTTCACAAGGGAATCGAAGAATTGCGCGATTTGCAGGCGCTCTCCAGGGAAGCCGAAAATGAACGTATCAAGAAGCCCATGCGTACCTATACCGCGCTTTCAAAACCCACCCTGGAAGCCCTCACGCGCATAGTGGAATCCCTGCCGCAACAAGCGGCGCCCCCGGAGCAAGAAGCGGATTCGCGGCAGCCGACGGCCGAGGCGGGCGAGCCGCTCACCGCCCGAGAAGCCAAGTTCCTGCTGCGGGTGGTTCGCCAGCAGTTCACCATCATGCAGCACTGGCTCAAACCCACCTACGAGGCCATCCGCGATCAGGACAAACAAGTGAGCCAGTTACAAAGCGCGGTCAAGGCTTCCCTGGGCACCCATGGCCTGATCATCGATTACCTCAAAAAGGTTCTCGAAAAACTGGACCCTCCCAAACCCAGACGCGCCCAAAAAACCGCAAGACCAAAACCCGCTAAGGATTAGCCCTGAAAGAGAATGACCGAGACATCGAGGAAAAGCGGCGCAACGCCCTCCCTTCCTCTCAAATACAGCGCCATTCTCATCGCGGACCGCGAGCGGCCTTTCAACCTTCTTCCCGACGGGAAACCGTGATGACCGATAGGTGATTTTCAAGGCCGAAACCACCATCATCCCGTGCGGGAATTGCTGAGTCAGTTGGGTCCAAGTGGAAACCTTTCCATGACTAAAATCCTCAATGATCTCAGGAGGACTCTATGCTGCTTCCAACCCGGGAAGCGCCATCGCCAACGAACCCGCATCTTGCTCACGGAAACGGATGGCGATCATTTCGAGATCAACGCTCTTCTTGAACTCACTCCGCGTTCAGGCGGGGCGATCCGGAGTTGGTTACGATTCGCTCCGGTTACGGATCAGGTGTTCGGCAGCCTGGCGGGCGGTTCTGCCCACTCCGGCGTCGCCCTCAACATAGGCGGTCACAATCGCCCCCTCGAACAGCAGGGAAAGCGCCGAGGCCAACGCCGCGGATTCCATCAGGCCCGCTTCCCGCACAAGCCGCTTGATGCGGGCGCGGTTTTTTTGTTTGTTCGAGCGGGCGGCGCCCTTGCCCGGTCCAACCGGGTTGTGAATCTCAACGGCAAGATTGACCAAGGCGCAACCGCGAAAGCCGCTGTCCTCGATAAAATCTTCGAGGAATTCGAAAACGGCCAACAACTTGCCCGCCGGCGTTTGGGCCTCGGTTACCCGCGCCTCGATGGCGGCATGCCAATTTTTATCCCGGTATTCGGCCACCGCTTCAATCAGATCATCCTTGGAGGGAAAATGGGCGTAAAGGGTCGGCTTGGTCAACCCCGCGTGGGCAACCACCGCGTCCACGCTCGTCTGGTGGATTCCGCTTTCATAGAAAAGCGTGGCCGCGGATTGGATTAAACGGTCGCGGCTTGAAAGTGAGCCGCGCCGCCTTTTGCTCGAAAGGGTTGTCAATGCCTGCCTCATTCCCCGCGGTGATACAGCCTGGATCGCGGTCCCGGCTCCAAGAGGAAACTTTCCAAGGGTTCCGCAACGCCACGCCAGGCTTGGCGAACGCGCTCACACATCGTTCGCGATTCAAAACTGGCAAAACACACGACCACCCGCTTATCCTGAATCACGGGCAAGTAGGGGAAGTTATTTTCCTCGTCGCTGCTCCGGAACAGGCCGAGAAAACGCGCGCCCCGCCGCTCAAGTACAGGTACTAGCCTAGCACGAAGCCGCCTTGCCAGTTGCGCCATATCCCCATCCGCTAGGAAGACTTGGGCAAGCACGACGCCTGGCTTTTTTGGATCGACCGGTCGTTCTAACCGATCGGGAAAGCGGTCCCCGGCCTCGACCGGCTCCAGCAGGTACACATGGGTGGCTCGTTTGGCAAGCATCTCCCTCACCTTAGCGCCGGTCTTTTGCCA
>JBGTRP010000179.1:0-10753 GCA_041940685.1 Acanthopleuribacteraceae bacterium | reverse complement strand
GTAAATCTGGACCAGGGTCACCCGGGTTTTCCCAAGCGGGTTTTGCCGGATTACCTGGAGGCCTTGAACGTCCCCTACCAAATTCTGGAAAAGGACACCTACAGTATCGTTCAAAGCATCGTCCCGGAGGGCAAAACCACCTGCGGCCTCTGCTCGCGCCTGCGGCGCGGAATCCTCTACAGCTTCGCGGCCCAAGTCGGTGCGAATAAAATCGCGCTCGGCCACCACCGCGACGACCTGGTGGAAACGCTTTTCCTGAACATGTTCTACAATGGCCGCATCAAGGCCATGCCGCCCAAACTACTCAGTGACAATGGCCGCCACATCGTGATCCGGCCTTTGGCATACGCCAGAGAATCTGACCTGGCCAGTTATGCCGCCGCGCGCGCCTTCCCCATCATTCCCTGCGATCTTTGCGGTTCACAGGAGAACCTCAAGCGGCGCAAGATCAAACGCATGCTGGCCGACTGGGAAGCGGAAGAGCCCGGCCGCATGGACGTCATTTTTCGAAGCCTGAGCGCCATCAGCCCCAGCCAGATGGCCGATCGCGAGCTTTTCGATTTCAAGAACTTGCAGGCAAGCGATCCACCGGAAATGGGCCAGAGGGGCGGGAATGGTGGGGAGCCCTTCGAGGAGAGTCGGGCGGGCGAGCATGCGGCGCCCTTTTCGGTGTAATTACCCGGTGGATGCCTCTCGGCCGGTTTACTGAAGACAGAGGCCAGAGATCAGAGAGCCCAAAATTTTCCTGCCGCCATCTCGGTCCTGCTCCCTGAGGGCTGAAGCCTTGGCGTTCTGAAGACACCACATAAGGGTAAAGATTTTGACTGCCAAGCCGGCTTGCCTGGCGGTTCACCGGTTTTTTTGATTCAGGATCTGGAGTCCGATGAGGGTGAGATTCTCGCTGTGCTGGGTGATATAGCGGCTCTCGCGCGCGAACAGAACGCCCAATCCACCGGTGGCCACGACGGTGGGGTTGCCCTCCATTTCCCGCAGCATCACCTCCAAAATGCCATCCACCAATCCCAAATAACCATAATAAAGGCCGGACTGAATGTTCTCCACGGTATTTTTGCCGATCACCTTGCGCGGCTTGCGGATATCCACGCGCGGCAACTTGGCCGCGGCCAGGTAAAGAGCTCGAGCGGAAATATTCACGCCGGGCGCGATGGCCCCGCCCAAAAATGCGCCCGTCTCCGAGATGGGATCGAAGGTAGTGGCGGTGCCGAAATCCACCACGATAGCCGGCCCGCCGAAAAGCTGGAAGGCCGCGATGGCGTTCACGATCCGGTCCGCGCCGACCTCTTGCGGCTGGTCCACCTGTAGGGCGATTCCGGTTTTAATGCCCGGACCCACCACGAGCGCCTTTACGGAAAAGTACTCCCGGCACATGCGCCGCAGGGTTTCCTGCAGCGGCGGCACCACACAGGAGATAATGGCCTGACTCACCTGGCCGGCACGGTAACCCGCGGGATCGAACAGGTTGCGGATCAGGATGCCGTATTCATCCACGGTTTGTTCCGGCACCGTGGTCAAGCGCCAGCTCTTCACAAGCTGCTTTTCTTCAAAAAGGCCAATCACCGTATTGGTGTTCCCCACATCGATGGCAAGTAACATCGCGAAGACCTCGACTTCATTTTCAAATAATTTAATGGTTCATTATCGCATGAAACCGAGACGGCGGCCGAACCCGTTGTTTTCAGAAACGGAAGGATCCCGAACGGTCGGCCAGGCGGCTAAGGTAACCGCGGACCGCCCTCCAGAACCCGGAAATCCTCACAGGTTTGGCGAATCGCCACCAGGGCGCCGTCGAGGCAACGGATCAGGAGGGCGCCCTGATTGTCCAATCCGGCCACCACGCCCTCGATCTCCCGGCCCTCCGCGCGAACGCGCAAGCGGGACCCTAGCGGATGACAGCTCCGGGTCAGCCACTTTTCATGCAGGTCAGGGTCCTTCTCGGCAGCCATCAGACTGGGCAGAAAACTCCGGGCCAGGGTTTCAACCAAGGCGCGAGGCTCAGGAGGCTGATCGAGTTCCGCCAAACTGGCAAACCCCTTGGGCAGCGCATCCAGGGCCGTATCCGGTATGAGGTTCACGCCGACACCGATCACCAGGCAGCCGCGTTGCTGCCGCCAGCGCGACTCACACAGGATCCCGGCCAGCTTGCGGCCGCGCAGCAGCAGGTCGTTGGGCCATTTAAGGCAGAACCCATCCGGCCGTGTCAGTGAGGCCAATCCTTTCAAGAGCAATAACCCCGCGAAAAGGGGATAGCAAAAATCACGGGGATGGGGCCTGGACTCCAGCCGGAAGCCGATTGAAAGGGCCAGACAGGAGTCCTTGGGCGCCAGCCAGCGGCGGCCGCGGCTCCCCCGCCCCGCGGTCTGGTTAAGGGTCCAGACAAGGCAAAGATCCTCAGCCTGTAAGACCCGAAACGCATCGTCGTTGGTAGATCCGGTCTCCTCTACCCGCAACAGGCGTGGGCCGCCTGGAGGTTCCGCTCTCAATGCTTGCTGACCACCCGCACGATATCCTGAATGATCTCTTCCACATCGACCCCGGTCATGTCGGCGAATTCCTCGATGGTGCAGTCCATGTCCTCGTGGATCAGGCCCACGGAGGTGGCAAAGGGATAGAGCACATCCTCCACGTCCTTAAACTTTCTCATCAACACGCTCAGATTCATGGTTTTGGTGATTTTTACGCCACGGTGCAAACCCGCGTTTTCTTTAATGGAGCCCCCATCTTTAATGGAACGTTTTCCCCCTCTATAAGGTCTCATGCTACCTCCTCGAATTGCCCGCGATAAAGGCCTAGAGCAGACTGGGTTCTGACGAACATACATGTGCATCGCATAAATTCGATTGTTGACGAAACCGAAAAAAATTGCAAGATCCGCATGCCTTCGATCGATTGGCGAGTGCCTGACGCGTTTGGCTCAAGAATCCTCCCCCAGGTCGGCCAATAGGCTCCGCGTGTCCGCATAGCGCTGCTCGGGCCGGGCTTTGAGGGCTCGCAACAGGACCATGGCGGTGCGCCCCGGTATCTCGCCCGCCTCGCCCAAGCGTGGCAGGGGCACGTCCCGATCGCCGATGGCGCCGGCCCGTTGCCAGGGATCGCCGATATCCGCAAAGGGCGAGGCATTCAAATAACGGCGGTAAAGCCAAAGGCCCGTGAGGTATACCAGGGTGCGCGCATCCGCCTGCTTGCCATGCACGTACTCGGGACTGGCGCCATCCAGCACCTCGTGTATTTTGGCCGCCGGCTCCCCGAGAGAAGCCATGAGAGAGAGGTTCGGAGGTTCCTTGTACTGCTCCAGCCATTTTTGGTCGGTCTGGCGGGGGTCGTGGACCGGCAGGACCGCCAGCGGCGTCCGACGCCGGACCAGCGCGTCCACCAACTCGGCCGCCGGAGCGGCATGATCGGTTGGATGGGTTTCGGGCCCCGCGGGCGCGGGATCGCGGTTTCCCCTATCCAGCTTGCCGGTTTCGGCGAGAATCAAAAGAGGCGCAACCCGCGGCATCCCATCCGGCTCGCGGCACAGGAGACTGGCCTGTTCCGCGTAGGGGAAATGGGGATGATCCGGGGTCAGGGCGCGCAGGGAATCCGCGGCCCGTCGGGTGGTCCAGGCGTTTCGCAACTCCTCCGGCAGACACTGGAAATTGGATTTGTAAAAGTAGTGCAGCACCTTGTCGCGCAGGAGCTCGCTCAGGGCGTCATCCAGGTTGCCGGCCCGGCTGAGATGTTCTCCCACCATTTGCAGCAGATGGGGATTTCCCAGGCACAGTTCGTGAATCCCGCGTGCGGTTTCCGCTTCGACCCCGTTTTTCACCAGTAGGGATTGCCCTTCCTCGGCTGTAAAAGGACCTAACAGGAGCGGGGGCAGATAGTCCGGTAGGAAGGGCGAGGTCCGCGAAGCGGATTCATCCAAATCCATTAGTCGCAATGAGCCGGCCATCACGATCGAGAGCCCGGGCGTATGCGTCAATTTGCGGAAGGAAGAAAGCACGCCCGGCTCTTCCACCGCCACATCCACGAGTTCCTCACACTCATCGATGAGCAGCAATACCCGCCCCTCGCGACGGCCCTTCACCTTGCGGCGGAACCGGTTGATGATCTCCGAAAAGCTGAGGGCCTCCAGGGCGTCCACATCCAAACCCAACTCTTCGAGAAAGGTCTCGTCATCCTCCAGGCTTTCCAGGAACGAGTCCTTGAGGCCGCTGGGATTCGCGGCACCCTGCATGTCCCAAAACAGGGGCATTTGATCGGGCCATTGCGCCTGTTTGCAGAGCCATTCGATTTGGCGCAACAACGAGGTTTTGCCCACACGCCGATTGCCCAAGACCCAGGTCGCCTTATGGGTTCGTTGGCGGATGGTTTCCAATAAGGGCTCCCGGCCGATGAAGTCTTCACCGCGAACCCATCGATTGATAATAAAGGTCATGAAGGCTGATTCCTTTTCATTTCCTGCCGCATGTTGGTCAGGGCGTTTGCCACGTCCGCGCGCGAAATCACGAAGCGGTTCGACTTGAGCTTCTCTCCGATCACGGAAACGCATACTTTTTGGATCAGGTAGGGATGGCAGGCGGTTTGCCGGATGATCAGATCCACGGCGTTGGGCTTGTACTTAAAGATGCCTTTGACGGGCTCCAGAATCAGGTCGCGCGCGTAGGCTTCGTCAAAGGGCGTCACCGGTATTTCCTCGAAAAAGTTATACCAGGGCGATCCGCTGCTCTCCCATTCCTTTTTCAGGTGAATGCCGGCCATGACACAGGAGAGGTGTTCGGCAAAATCTTTCATGAAAATGCCGCGTAGTTTCTGGTTGGTTTTTTCGCCGAACTCGTTGAGCACATCCACCTCGTCCACCAGCAGCACGACTACTACATGCTTGGCGTTGGCCTGGTTGAGGCGCTGAATGAGCTTTTTGATATCCTTGGAAAAATGCCGGCTTTGATATCCCTCAGCTTCCTCACGAAAGCTCAGACCATCCAGGGAAATCTCCCAATCCCCCGCCTGAATCAACAATTCGGCCATCATATGGTGGAAAAGATCTTCCTCGCGTACACCCTGCAGGTCGAGGAAGGCCGGATAAAAACGATAGCTTTCCGACTCGAGCTCGGCGAGGTTCTTCTGCAATTGCAGCAACAGGCTTGTTTTGCCGATGCGACGATCGCCATGGATCATAAAGCTGTTCTTGTGGACCAAACCCTGAATTCGCTGCATGAGCTCATCCCTTCCATAGAACATGGCCGCGGCGCGCACCGGGCTACCCGCGATGTAGGGGTTGAAGTGGCGCAGCCGGGCGCGCTTGCGGCGAATGGCCTGGACGGTTAACAGAAGCAGGATCAATACCAAAATGCCGATCCCGGAAAACAACCAAAAACGAGGCTTGAGGTAGATGGGGGGCGGCACGAGGATCTTTTTTTCGGTAAACACCCGGTTTCCGGTTTCGTCCACCAGACTGAAGCGAACCGTGTGTTCGCCAAAAAAGGGCGCCCGAATCGCGTGATCCAGGTGGAAATCGGAGCCCTCCTCCACCAAAGCGGATCCGGGAATGGAAAGCGCCTTGCCATTGAGAGCCAATAGCCAATGTTTGACCAGCATGGGGGAGACCGCGTGGCCCTCGATCAGGATTTGATCGAAGCCTTTGCGTTTGAGCTCCAGCAACAATTTGGGCAGAAAGGGCGCCGGGCCCTGCTGCTTGGCGCGAAGTTGGTCCTGCAGCGCACGATTCTGCTCCTGTACGCGATTGAGGTTGCGCCCCGATTCCGCGTTCTGCGCCTCCAGGCTTTTCAGCCTTAGGTTGAAGTCCTCGATAATGGCGGGGTAATCCACCAAGGGAGGACTTGCGTCCTCCGCGCCGTTTTCATCCTGGCTCTGGGGGCGCGGCGGCTCGGGCGGCGCCGCCTGGAAACGACGCTCCAGCATGTCCACGGTCTCGATGGGCAGACTGTCCTTCAGGGTGTCGAAAAGCTCGCGCGCGCGCTCCGCCTCGCCCTTGTTCAGCCAATCCTCGATCTGCCTCAGCACATCGCCTCGGAACACGGACAGGCGGCGGTAGTATTCCTCCTGGATTTCAAGGTTGGTAATGATGTCCTCGAAGCCCGCCAGGGAATCCAATCCATCCAATTCCGCCTTGACATCCGCCAGGCGATTGTCGCGCAGCAACTCCAACAACCGATTGCGTTCGTTGATAACCGTTTGCTCGCGGGTAAAACGCTGGTGAAAATCCTGCACATAGGATCGATAGGCCTGCAGGATTTCGCCAAGATCCGATTGCAGCAGGGGCGAGTTGGCCACGACATCTCCCTGAAACGCGGCCTGCGCATTTTGATATGCGCTGGGCAAATCGCCTAACTGAAAATAGGCCAAGGCTTTGTAATAAAAAGGTTTGTAGTCGATCTTTTGAACCGCGCGTGTGAATTGGTTGCGTTGGGGAAGGGGATTCTCGGCCAGCGCCTCGTCCATATCCTCGATACAACGCTGATACTCCCCTTTTTTGAAGTGTTTTTCGCCCCGTTCGTAAACCTCATACCAGGTCAGTTGCTGGGAGAGCACAAGGGTCCAAATCAACAGCGGCTTCATTTCATTCTCCAAATGAACGACAGGTTGAGCTCGCGACCGACTTCCCAAATATTGGCGGAGACATCGATTTCAATGCGGTTGTCGAATACCCATCCTCCTCCGAGGGTGAAGTGATCCTCATCGGATAGGCCCGTGCCCGCGAACCGCGCCTGAATGGCGGTATCGTTGCCGCGATAGGAGACCGCGTGAAGGGGATTGCGATAATAGCCAGTGCGCAAGGCCCAAACGCTGCGGTCGGTCGGGATCAGCCACTCCATTCCCAGGTGAAACTCGTTGATATTCTCGATGGTGTAGTTTTCCTTTGTTTCGGTGGTGAGGGATTCGACAATGACGAAACCGTTCTTGATGATTTCTTCGTAGAAAATTTTCTGCCAGTCGAAGAAGATGCCGAGCGCGGGACGCAGTTTGTAGCGGGCGCCCAGCCCGAAGACATCGGGCACCACGAAGGGCGCTTCCAACGCGTCGATCAATTCGGGCTGCCCGTTGACCTCTTCAAAAATGTCCTCCTTCAGGTGAAAACGGGGATGTTCCCGCCAAACCATGCCCAGGGACCATTTCTCGGTAAGCGCGTAAAGCGCGCCGACGCTAAAGCCCCAGTTTCGATCGGCGTCCTCGATGGTGGAGGTGTAGGAAAAAGTGCGGGGATTGGGTCCCACCACGGAACCGCGCCGCTCGTATCGCGTGTGGCCCCGCAGTTCCAGATAGTTCAGGGTCGCGCCCAGTTTGAGCTTTCCCAGACGCCTGGCCACGCCAACGCCAAGGGTCCGGCCCTGAAGGCCCAGGCGAATGGAGCGGCTCTCAATGCGTTGCACCCCATCGGAAAGCGAGCGCGACTGAAAATCTCGCTCCTGGACCTCATCCAAATAATCGTGTTGGAAGAGACCGAAGTACCAGGGTCCAAGACGGTAATTCAGCGAAAAAAAGGCGGTGCTGTCGAGATTGACCTCGCCCTGGGAAAACTGGGTGTTGAAGCTGCCTCCGATTTCGCCGTCTCTCGCGTCGAGACCCCGGTGACGGTATTCCAGGGTTACCGCGAATTCATTGAGGAAGGCCAGACCCGCGGGATTGGAGAAAGAGGAGGTAGCGTCATCGGCGACCCCGATAAAGGCGCCGCCCACGGCGTTGGCGCGGGCGCCAGGCAGATTGAAATTAAATTGATATTCCCGGAACAGCTCTTCGTTGGTTTGGGCGCGAAGCATGGTTCCGGCGAGCGGCCATCCAAGCAAACACGCGCAGCCAAGATGTCTCAAAAAGGCGAGACAAAAACTAGTGTGGAATTTGGTCATCTGCTTGGGTTCCAGCCTCCGCATGGGCCGCATTTTAGCCTAAAACCTTGCGGCTATGGCAGAAATGATGCCAGCCATGGCGGGAGCCCGGATGCGCCGCCCTTCCTCCTGAGACCCCCTGGCAACCGGCATTCTTCCCTCGAAACCGAATGATTCTGGAATGCCTTCAAAAATAAACCCAGGCCCCGATCCCCGCGTATCCACGTTGGAGACGCAAGGCCGCGGCTCGTCTCGGCTATTGGGTTCAGGAGCCAGAGGTCAGAGGTCAGAGGCCAGAGATCGGAGGTCAGAGATCGGAGGTCAGAGGTCAGGGTTCAGAGGCAAGCTGATCCTCGTTTTCCCGTTTGATCCCGGCCATTGGAAATCTGAGCCGTGGGACGTCAAAAACCAGTTTGGGAGTTTTTTGGACCGGCCGGGCTGGACGCCCCCGTCGCATCCCGCTAGAAAATGGCTTGAGAATTGCTAAAATAGTGAAAGTTTAGGAGATTCGTATGGCGTTTGTTAAATGGCTCGGATGCCTGATCGCCCTGGCTTTTGCCCAATGGGTCCAGGGTCAATGCGTTTCGCTCAAGCTGGACACGCCGCTGATTTCCGATCGGTACACGGATGCGGCCCAATTCGGCGACCAGCTCATTCTCGCCAATTCCCACGGATTGGTGTTTAAGGATTTGAACGCGCTGGAGGGTCCGCCGCTGGCGGTAGAGCCCATCCCCGGAGAGGTCGTTCAGGTCAGCCAAAACAATGGCGTGCTGCTGGTAACCGCCCGCGATACGGGAGTCTATCTCTACGCTTATTTGGGCATCGAGCCCTTGCCCACCCAAATCGCCTTTTACGCCATCGCCGACATTCAATCCGCGGTAATCGCCGGCGATTTTCTCTTGGCCAATGTAGGGTATGGGGTGCGTTTGTACCGCGTCGACTCCCGGCCTCAACCCCTGTTCATCGAACAGTACGAGGGCGCTACCCGCAAAATCGCCGCGACGCCTTCCTTCCTCTACGTCCACCGGGAAGACGGTGCCCTGGACGTATTGCCCTATGGCCCAAACGGGTTCCTCGGATCGCCCAAGCGGTTGAGCCTGGACGGAGAGACGGTTTTTTACAATTTTTTCCTGCATGAGGGCGACCTGGTTTTGGACAGCCTCAGCGGCGTTCGCTGGGCCGCGCTCTCCAATCAGGGCGAGGCGCTTTCACATGGGTTTTACCACGGCAACCAGGGTTTGGACCTGGTCTATGACATGTCCGTGGAGGACGGACTCTTGTACCTGCGTTTCGAAGAGCGCCTGGACATTTACCAGATCGGCGCCGAACGCGGCACTCAAAAGCTCGACAGTCTGGCGCTCCCTTTCTCCGAGGTAGGCGTCACCAAAATTAAGCCGGCAGAAAATTATCTGCACATGCTCAATATCGCCACGGTTTCCCGTGAGTGGAGCCTGACCTCCTACCAATTCGAGGGCGATCGGTTGAGCCTGGCCGCCCGATTGGAGGAGAGCTTCGACGAGTTGAGTGGCGCGGCCATCGTCGGGGACCATATTTTCCTGAGCTCGAACCGCGGACTCTACCTCGCTACGGAACTGGAGAACACCCGCAACCTGGCCGCCTTGCCGCTTGCCCGCAGGTTCAACGGTCCCGTGCTGGAGATTGCCGGCTCGGATTCTCTGTTGCTCGTGGCCGCCGCGGAGTCGGGCACCCCCTTTAGCCGCATTCAGGCCTTTCAGGTGCTGGAAACCGGAGAGCTGGTGGAGGTGTACAACACACGGATTCAGGGCACGATTCGCGATCTCACCCAATATCAGGATCACTTTTCCTTCACCCAATTCTTCCGCAGCACCAAGGGCGACCACTACGCGGCCTTTGCCGTTTCTCCCGACGGCGCCAATGGCTTTTCGACACGCAATCTTTCACGGGTCGTTGGCCTTGAAGCGGAAAACCCCTTCTCCAATTTGCAGATTACGGAATTGGGTATGGTCTATCATCAGGCCGGCACGATTCACGTTCACCCGGACCTGGCTCAAATTGAGAACAGCTTCGGCCTTCAACTCGGTGAGGACGAATCGATATCGCGCTTACTGAGCACGCAGAAGCATCTGTGGGTGGAAACAGAGTCCGGGCTTCTCCTGTTCAGGGTAATCGACCAGCGCATCGAAGAGGTGAGCGTCTACCCCAATTGGTACGACCTGCTTTTGCTTTCCAATAACGTGGTCTTGGCCAAAAGCCGGCAGGATCGGATTCCCAGCAGGTTCCACCTGCTTTCTCTGGACCCCGACAGCCTGATCCATTCTAGGGTCGCGTTCTCTACCTCCACCGAACCGATCTTCATTACCTCCACGGTGGATGACCTGGTCATCGCGGAAAAAACATCGCTCAATCTCTACCAATTTCTCTGTCCCACGCTCGACAATCTCTACCTACTGCCCTTCCTTCCCGAGATGGAATTGGAAATCAGCAGCATCGTCGAGGAAAAAGACGTCATCTCCATGACCATCTACAACGCGGACAATGAGGTAATCGGCATTCAGAACCTCAACAACGATCTGATCGAGTCATTTAACGGCAAGAAAATTCAAGACTGGCTTTTTGATTTCGATGCGCTGGAGGAACCCCATTCCATCGTCTTGAACAGCAGTTTGCCCCTATCGCCCGTACTTTCCGGCCAGGCGGATAGCGACCCGCGCTCCCGCTATGCCTATCGGGCCCCGTCCTGGGGCGGTCCCAACCTCTACATGCCTCATGTTCCCAAGGATCTCACCTACTGGAACACCAGCCTTTTCATCCGCAACCTGGAGGGTTCCTCCGCCAACGAGGTCAGGGTCGCCAACCCCGCGGGAGAAGAATTTACGAAAGAACTCCCGCCCAACAGCACCCGCCAAATTCAACTGGTAGACGGACTG
>JBGTRP010000178.1:0-10772 GCA_041940685.1 Acanthopleuribacteraceae bacterium | reverse complement strand
CCGCGGCCGTGGACGACACCGAGTACGGCGTTCCCGAACTGCCTGGTGCGGATCACGACGACGAAGATGGTGATGAGGGCGGCGAACACGGCGAAATCGTGCTCACACCACAGCGCAAGGCGTTCACGCTGCGTGGCGGCGCACGCAATCTCGACGGCGTCTTCTCGTCGTATCGGGCGACGCTGGGTGTGCGTTTTCTGTTCGACACCGACGCGCCGATCGCGTCGGCGCTGTCGTTCTCCGCGAACCGGACGTCGATGCCGAGGGACGGGAGCATGTGCGCGAAGAGCGTGTAGCTGCCCCCGTACAGCTGGGGCACCGACACGATGTTGTCGCCCTGGCTGGCCAGGTTGATCCTTCAACACCGCATCACCATTACCGCCATGGTGCCCTCGGTGCTGCGCACATTTTTGGAAAACCATGATTTCCTCGCCAGCGGCCAGCTTCGCCACATCAGTTGTGGGGGCGAGGCCTTGGCCGCGGGGCTGGTCAAACGATTTTGCGCCCACTTCGGCGGAAAAGGCGTTTTACGCGTGGTTTACGGGCCTACCGAGGCCACCATCGACGCCTGCTCCTGGAACGCACGATCACCCGTGCCCACGCCGGTCGCGCCCATCGGCTTCCCGATCCACAATACGCGTATCTATATTCTGGATTCTTATCTTTTCCCCGTGCCGCCAGGCGTTCCGGGCGAGCTTTATATCAGCGGCGCCGGTCTGGGCCGGGGTTATTTGAACCGGCCTGAGCTCACGGCTCCACGCTACATCCCCAACCCATTTGAGGGCATCGGCCGGCGCCTCTACCGCACGGGCGATCTTGCCGGCCGGCATGCCCGCCACGGAGGGTTGATCGAGTTTCGCGGCAGGGTCGATCAACAGATCAAGGTGCGTGGTTTCCGCATTGAACCGGGTGAGGTGGAGGCGGCGCTAGCCGAGCATGAGAGCGTGGGTGAGGTCGTTTGCACGGTGCGCGAGGACAACCGGGCCGGCGATGCGATGGACGCCAAACGCTTGGTGGCCTATGTGCGGGGCGATGCCGAACCCGAGGTCCTGCGGCGTTATCTCGCCTCCAAAGTGCCGCATTACATGGTGCCCAGTTTTTTTGTGGTTCTGGACGCCTTTCCCAGACTACCCAGCGGCAAGGTAAACAGACACGCCCTGCCCGCGCCTGAGGACCAAACCACCCGCCCCGCCGCCGACTACCAGCCCCCCGGCGATGACCGGGAGGCCGCGCTCGCGGAAATTTGGCGACAGGTGTTGGGGACAAACCGGCCCATCGGGATTCATGAAAATTTCTTCTCTCTCGGCGGCGACTCCATCCTCAGCATTCAGATCCTTGCCCGAGCCCGAGCCAAGGGCCTCCACCTCAAGGCAAGGGACCTGTTCGAAAACCAGAGTATCGCCCAATTGGCGCGGGTGGCTAGAGCGGAACCCCAAGCGCGGGCTTCGCGGGAGCCCGTCCACGGCGCTGCGCCCCTGACGCCGGTGCAGCATTGGTTCTTCGAGCGCAGCCCTACTTCGCATTTCAATCAGGCCGTCATGTTGAATGCGCTCGCCGACCTTGAAGAGGGACCCTTGCGCCAGGCCCTCGAACACTTGGCTCATTACCATGATGCTTTGCGGCTTCGGTTTTCGAGGGATCAAAAGGGAAACTGGCGTCAGATCCATGTCGCCCAGGCGGCCTTCCCACTTACGGTACTGGCCTGGGCGGGGTTTGAAAAGGAACGAAAGGCTTTTCTTGAGGAAAAGGCAGCCGAGGCTCAGGGAAGCCTCGACTTAGAAAACGGGCCCCTGTCGCGGGCGCTGCTGTTTCAGCCCGAACCCGGTCGCGGGCACTCCGCGCGCCTGCTTCTGCTCGCCCACCACCTCGTGGTCGACGCGGTTTCTTGGCGCATCCTGTTGGAGGACCTTCAGACCGCCTATCTCCAGGCGCAACAAGGGGATCACATTCTCCTACCCGAGAAAACCACATCCTTTCAAGCCTGGGCCACGCGCCTCACGCGCTACGCGCAAACCGAGGAGATCACGGCGCAAGCCGATTATTGGCTGAGCCAGCCGGAGGCGAACCCTATTCCGCTGGACTATCCGGATGCCGCGTCTCAAAACCTCACCGGCGCCGCGCGGGAATGGCGGACGGACCTGGACTCCGGCCTAACCCGGCGGCTACAGCGCGAGCTCGCGGAGGCCTACCGCGCGCGGATCGACGAAATCCTGATCACCGCGCTGGCTCTGGCTTGGCGGCAATGGGCCGGTGGAAACCTGAGCCTCATGCTTGAAAGCCATGGACGCGAAACGATTTTTGAGGACATCGATCTTTCCCGCACCCTGGGCTGGTTTACCGCGGCCTACCCCCTCCACCTGGATCTGCCGGCCGGAGACAACATTCCTTTCGACCAGGCGATCAAATCTACCAAAGAAAGCCTGCGCCAGGCCCATAAACGGGGATTGAGTTACGGCATAATCCGCTATCTGCGCCCCCAACTGGGGTCCAAACTGGCTCGAAGAACCACGCCCCGGCTTAGCTTCAACTACCTGGGTCGAATGGATCGCGGGGTAAGTGGTTCCCTTTTCCAGTGGAGCGACGATCCCACCGGCTCGCCCCAGGATCCTCAATTGCCGCGCGCTTTCGACATCGAGCTCAACGCCTATATCCAGGACGAGCGGTTGCACGTGCAATGGACATGGTCGCCGGCATTGCATCGACAAACCACCATGGCGCGGCTCGCCTCCAGTTTCGAGGGTAGCTTGCGCGAGCTGATCCGCCATGGTGGCGATCCCCGCGCCGGCGGCCGCACCCCTTCGGACTACCCCCTCGCCCGAATCAGCCAGCGGGCCCTCGATCTCGTGGTCGGCAACGGACGGGAGGTGGAAGACCTCTACCCGCTTTCTCATTTGCAACAAGGCATGCTCTTCCACTGCCTTTCCAATCCCGAGGACGGCGTCTACCACCAACAACTGACCTTCCATGCGAGGGGCGAGTTAGATCCCGAGCTGTTGCAAGCGGCCTGGGAATCCACGATCGCGCGCCATCCGGCGTTGCGCACCTCTTTTGTCCTGAAGGATCTGGAGATCCCGCTGCAGTTGGTGCATCGCGAGCCGAAGCCGGCATGGCTATTCAGGGATTTATACGAACTGAGCCCTGAAAATCAGGAGCGGCGAATCGCGCGGTACTTGGAGGAGGACCGCCGCAAGGGTTTCACGCCGGATGGACCGCCTCCCATTCGCTTTGCGCTTTTCCGACTGGAGGAAACGCGCTGGCAATTTGTTTGGAGCCATCATCACATGCTGCTGGATGGGTGGTCCCTGCCCGTGGTGTTGGGCGAGGTTTTGAGCAATTACCGGGCCCTCGCCGAGCATGTCGAGCTGCCGCCATCCCCGAGGCCGCGCCCCTTCCGCGACTTTATTTCCTGGCTTGAGAACCGCGATGTCGAAAAAGCGGAATCCTGGTGGCGCCATTATCTGGCGGGCTTCCGGCAACCAACGCCGCTTCCCTTGTGCGGCGACACCGGGAGCGGGGGTCAGGCTGTAAAGGCCCTGGAGTTGGGTTCGGACCTTAGCGGCTCCATGCGGGCCTTTGTCCAGGGCCGCCGCCTCACGCTGCACGCTCTATGCTGCGGCGCCTGGGCTTTTCTGCTCTCCTGTTTTTCCGGAGAGGACGACGTGGTTTTCGGAACCACGGTTTCGGGACGATCGCCGGAGTTGGCCGGGGTCGAACACATGGTTGGCCTCTTCATCAACAGCATCCCGCTACGCGTCCAAATCAACCCCGGCCAATCACGAGCCGCTTGGCTCAACCAGTTCCATAACCTTCACACGGAGCAATCGGAATTTTCCTGGTGTCCCCTCCCCGACATCCAGCGATGGAGCGAGGTATCACCCGAGAAAAGCCTATTCGAGAGCCTGCTGGTCTTGGAGAGTTATCCCATCGAGGCGGCTTTGGGTGAGCACGGCGGCGGTATTCGGTGGGAGCTTCGCGACATGGAGGACCGCACCCATTTTCCCCTGGTCCTGACCGTTCAGCCTGGCGATTCTATCTGCTTGCGGTTGAGCTACGACACGGGACGCTTCCCCGAGGAGAGCGCCAATCGTTTGCTCGCCTATTTGCAACGCCTACTCCAAAGCCTGGTCGAAGAGCCGGATCAGAAGATGAGCGCCATGTCCCTCATCGGTGAAAGCGAACGGACCCTGCTGGCATCCTGCTTTTCCAGCGCCGACTACCCCCAATTCCAACCTCTGCACAAACGCTTGGAGCGTCAGGCCCGCGAAACGCCGGATGCGGTCGCATTGCGGTTCGAGGGTTCCATTCTCAGTTATGCTGAGCTCGAGGTGCGGTCGCGGGCGCTGGCAAGCTACCTGCGGAGCCGCGGCGTGAGCCCGGAAACGCGAGTGGCCGTGGATGGCAAGCGCTGCCTGGAAATGATCATCGCATTGGTTGCCGTGCTGAAAGCGGGCGCCGCCTATCTTCCCCTCGATGACCGGCGCCCGATTCCCTGGATTCGCCAGGTATTGGAGGACGCCAGCGCGGAAATGCTGTTGACCTATTCGGGCTCGAACCTGGCCGGAGAGCAGACCAGACCCGCGCTGGTGGTCGACCGCTGGTTGTTTGAGCATGGCCATCATCCCGCCGAGCCGGCCTTTGATGGAGAGTTGGAAGAGTGGGAGGTTGAGGCGGAACACCTCGCCTATCTGATCTACACTTCCGGCTCTACCGGAAGGCCCAAGGGCGTCATGATCAGCCAGGGAGCGCTCGCACACTATCTCGATTGGTGTCTGGCCGCCTATCCCTACGAGGCGGCGGGGGAAACGCCCTTGCACGGTTCCCTGGGCTTTGACGCGACCATCACCTCGCTTTGGCCCCCATTGATGCGAGGAGGCCATTTGACGCTCATCGATCCCCTGGACGAGGCGGAGTCGCTACGGGCTGCTCTTTTCTCCGGCAGGCCGCTCGACCTGGTCAAGCTGACGCCCGCGCATTTGGACTTGATTCGGGGCCTTGCGCCCCAATGTGAGGGTCTCATCCGCTCCCGGGCGCTCATATTGGGTGGCGAGGCCCTGCATTATGAAGCCCTGAATTGGTGGCGCGGCCGCATGCCCAAGACCCGGATCATCAATGAGTACGGACCCACCGAGGCCGTGGTCGGATGCGTGATCCACGAGGTGGAGGAAGGAGGCCAGGGCGCGGCGCCCATCGGCAAGCCCATCGCCAACACGCCGGTCTTCGCCCTGGACAGGCGCCTGAATCAGGTTCCCATTGGCGCGCCCGGCATGTTGTACCTGGGCGGCCCAGGCCTTGCGCGCGGGTACCTCGGCCTGCCCGCGCTCACCGCGGCGGGCTTTGTTCCCAACCCTTTTTCATACGCCGAATGTCCCGGGTCGCGCCTCTACCGAACCGGAGATCTGGTGCGCCATGGGCGCGATGGCGCGCTCAACTTTCTAGGCCGCGCCGACCAACAAATCAAATTGCACGGGTTTCGCATCGAGCCCGGCGAGATCGAGACGCGCCTGCGAGCCTTCGAGGAGGTGGACCAAGCGCTGGTAATGCTGCAAAAGGGAGGCGAGGCCCGGGCCGCGACGCATCTCGTCGCCTACCTCACCGCCGCCGCCGGAGCATCTCGGCCCGAGCCCACGCGTTTGCGCGCCTTTCTAAAGAAATACCTTCCCGACCACATGATCCCCGGCTTTTTCGTGGTGTTGCCATCCTTTCCGCTTACGGCGAACGGCAAGCTGGACCGCGCCGCCTTACCCCTGCCGTCCGAATTGGTTGATGCCGCTGCCAAGAGCGATCATCCCGAGGACGCCGCGCCCCGCGACCAGCGGGAATCCCTGTTGGCAGAGACATGGCGGGCCGTGCTCGGCCTGGAACGGATCGGCATTCACGATAATTTTTTTCGCCTGGGCGGGGATTCCATCATCAGCATTCAAATTGCGAACCGGGCACGCGGGCTGGGACTATACTTCAAGCCAAAGGACGTTTTCGAGCACCCGACGATCGCGTCCTTGGCCGCCGCGCTACAGGAGGACCCAGGAACCCTCGCCGAGCAGGAAACCCTCAGCGGCGCGTTGCCGCTTTTGCCTATCCAGGCGCGCTTCTTCGCATCCGCGCCATCTTCTCCCAGCCACTACAACCAATCTCTGTTGTTGACGGTTCCGCCCGGATTGAAACCCCATCACCTCGAACGGGCCCTCCGCGAGTTGACCATGCGCCACGACGGTTTGCGGTCTCGGTTCCACCAGAGCAATGGGGCCTGGCAGGCATGGTTGGCTGAGCCGAGCGAACGAGATTTCGAATTGAGGGTCCTGGATTTGCCCGCCTCGAACTGGCGGCAGGCGCTGGAAGCCGCGGGCGCGGGGCTTCAGGCAAGCCTCGACCTGGGGAATGGTCCTCTTTTCAAGGCCGCCCTTTTTCGCATTCCACCCACCCCAAAAAACCCGCCACGGGAACGGCTCCTGCTGACGGCCCACCACCTGATCATCGATGCGGTTTCCTGGCGTTTCCTCTTGGAGGACCTGCAAACCGTTTATCAACAATCCGAGAGCGGCCAGCCCATCCAAATGCCCGAAAAGACCACCAGCGTACGCGCCTGGGCCGAAAGCCTGGTAAGGCTGGCAAATGCTCCCGAGGCAATTGCCGAGCTTGCCTTCTGGACGGACATGCCCGCCGCTCCTGCCCTTCCGCGCGATTTCTCCTACCCCCCCGACGGTCGCGCCTCCGCCACCCGAGAGCGGGTGGCAAAGGTGTTGGAAGCCGGCGCTACCGCACAGCTCCTCAAACGGGTTCATACGGCCTACCGGACGGGCATCAACGATATCCTTCTCGCGGCGCTGTTTCGCGCGATCTCCGAATGGGCGGGCGGCAAGCGGATGCGGATCTGGCTGGAAAGCCATGGCCGCCAATCCCCCGAAGAGCATCTGGACATCTCCCGCACCAGCGGTTGGTTCACCGCCATTTTCCCGGTCACCCTGGCCGCGGAGGATCCTACGGACCCGAGAGTGCTGATCCCAGCGGTTAAGGAACGGCTTCGCGAGCTGCCGCGCGAGGGCATGGGGTACGGATTGCTTCGCTGGCTCAACCCCACAACCGCGGCCTCCCTGAACGCGCTTCCCGAACCGGAATTGCTCTTCAATTACCTCGGACGAATCGATGAAGCTCCCGGCGAGAGTATGTTTTCGAAGGCAGAAGAAGCGTTCGGGGCGGCAGAGCCTGACGCGATGCCGCATGCCCCAGTGCTTGAGATCAACGCCTTTACGGCCGATAACCGATTGCATTTGGAATGGACCTATAGCCAAAGCATTCACAGACGAGCCACCATCGAAAGCCTCGCGGAATCCTATGAGGCCGCGCTGCGGGAGCTGATTGAGCACTGTCTATCTCCCGAAGCGGGGGGGCTCACGGTCTCTGATTTTCCCTTGGCCAAGCTCTCGCCTGCCGAGTTAAAGCTGGTTGCCGGTCATCGGAACGCCCACCTGGAAATCGAGGACATCCTGCCCCTGTCGCCCACCCAACAGGATATTCTCTTCCATGTCAGCATGGAATCGAGCGGCAGCCTTTTCCATCAGCAGATCCACTTCACTATCGAGGAGAAGATCCGCCTGGACCCCTTCAGGCGAGCTTGGGACCTCACCCTCGCGCGCCATTCGGCCCTGCGCGCCTCTTTTGCCTGGGACGGCCTGGACCGACCCCTTCAAATCATTCACCGGCGCGTCACCGCTTGCTGGGATATCCGCGATTGGCGGGATGTGGACGAGGCCAGCTTGCAAGAGCGGATTAGGGATTTCCTGCAATGGGATCAGCGTGGTTTTTCCTGGCAGGAAGCGCCCCTGATGCGGTTCGCCCTCTTTCAATTGACCGGAGAGCGTTGGTATTTTGTCTGGAGCCACCATCACCTGCTCACCGACGGTTGGTCCATGCCCCTGATCCTGCGGACCGCGCTTGCTTTCTATCGCTCGGAACTCAGCGGGGAAACCGAACCCCAGGCTCCGGAGCGCCCCTACAGGGACTACCTCTCCTGGTTAGGGGCGCGCGACCTGAGGGAGACCGAGACTTTTTGGCGCCATGATTTGGCCGGCTTCCATACGCCCACCCCGTTGCCCTTGGACCGGTTGACGGAAACCGAACCCTGCGGAGGCGGCCATGGAACCGTCCGTGATCGGCTGGGGCAAGGGCTGACGGCGTCTCTCCACAATCTCGCAAAAGAGCGGGGCCTCACCCTGAGCACCCTGCTGCAGGGCGCCTGGGCCTTTCTGCTCGGCCTCTATTCGGCGACTCGCGATGTGGTTTTCGGCGCCTCGGTTTCCGGCCGGCCCGCGGAACTGTCCGGAGTGGAGAATATGATCGGCCTGTTCGTCAATACCCTGCCGGTCCGCGTAGCCCTGCCCCAGCAATGGATTCTGGTCGCCTGGCTACAAGATCTGCAAAACGCGCAGTTGGCGCGCGAGGCTTTTTCCCATACGCCCGCGGCGGATATTCGCGCCTGGAGCGAGGTGGCTGGGACGCTTCCACTTTATGAAAGCCTGGTCGTTTTTGAGAACTACCCGGTGGACCGCATGCTTTTGGAGGATCGCCTTCCCATTTCCGGATTGCGGGTGGAGGAACGCACCAATTTTCCCCTAACCCTGATTGTGGAGCCGGCCACTGAGGCCATTTCCCTTCATCTTGGCCATGAGCTCAGCCGCATCGGCACGGACCATGCGGGCCGCATCCTGCGGCATTTGGCCAACCTGCTGGAGAACTTCGCGGCCCAGCCCGACCTGCCCCTGACCAACCTCTCGCCGCTCTCGCGGGAAGAGAGACGACAACTTCTGCGGGACTGGGGATGCCGGGATTTAGAACCCGAGTTGGCCGCGCTTGGTATTTGCCGGCTCGAAAGCCTCATCGAGAAGCGAGCCATGGCGCTGCCGGACCGCATCGCCCTGGTTGCGCCGCTTCCCGGAACCCCTGACGCATTCGGTCGTTTCAGCTACCGAGAGCTTCTCGGGCGAGCGGACGCGTTGGCCCAAATTTTGTCCAGGCGTGGGGTGGGACCCGAAACCCGGGTCGGCGTCTATCTGGACAAGTGTCCGGGCTTGATCGTGGCCATCCTCGCCGTGCTCAAAGCCGGGGGCGCCTACATTCCCCTGGACCCCTCTTACCCCGCGGAGAGGCTTGCCTACATGGCGGAGGACGCGGATATCGCGGTGCTTCTCACCAGGATGGAACTCTTAAAAAAGGCGCCTTGCACACCCACATCTACCATCTGCTTGAACGCTGACGGCTCAATTCCTGAAACGGTATCCAGGAACGCCGATACCAAAGTCTCCAGCTTCCACCAATCCTTTCCCGACCAAGCCGCCATCGATAGTCTGGCCTATCTCATTTATTCTTCCGGCTCCACGGGCGCGCCGAAAGGCATCGCGGTTTCCCACCGCGCCATCGTCCATTCCGCCCTTTTTTGGGAAGCCGATTACCAGCTCTCCCACGATTCCAGATCCCATCTCAATATGGCAAGTTTCTCCTTCGACGTGTTCACCGGCGACATGACGCGCGCGCTCACATCCGGGGGCACGCTGCTTCTCTGTCCTCGGGACACCCTTTTGGACACCGAGCGTTTGCTGGCGCTCATTCAGGACGAGCGCATCGGAGTGGCCGAGTTCGTGCCCGCGGTGGTGCGCGAGCTCATGAACCCGGAAAACGAGGGCCGCTATTGTCTGGATTTCATGCAATTGATCGCGGTGGGCTCGGACACCTGGACCATGGCGGAATGGGAACGCCTGCGCGGCCTGTGCGGGCCCCGGACCCGCCTGATCAGTTCCTACGGCGTCACCGAGGCCGCGGTGGACAGCAGCTTCTTCGAAGGAACACCGCTATTCCTGCCTCCTGGTCGCACGGTTCCCATCGGCAAACCCTTCCGGGACACGCCGCTCTACGTCCTGGACGATCGTTTGAAGCCCGTTCCCATGGGCGTGCGCGGCGCCCTCTATTTGGGCGGCCCGGGTCTTGCCCGCGCCTACCACTTGCGCCCCGGTCTGACCGCGCGCAAGTTCATTCCCAACCCCTTTGCCGGCGAATTTCCAGGCTCGGGCCCACAACCCTTCGAGAACCTCAGGCTTTATCGAACCGGTGACGCCGTGCGTTTCTTGTCCGACGGCAACATCGAATTTTTCGGACGGCTCGACGACCAGGTAAAGATTCGAGGTCTCCGCATCGAGCCGGGTGAAATTGAAATTCAGCTTGCCGCCATACCCGAGGTGAAAGAGGCTGTGGTCATTCCGCGCGTGGATGTCTCCTCCAACCGGGGCCCGCAATTGGCCGCCTATTTGATTGGCTCGAACCAAATCGATCCAAAATCCTTGCGCGCGGCTCTGGCTGGCAAACTGCCCGATTACATGATTCCCAGTTTTTTTATCCAACTGGAGCGCTTTCCCCTTACCCCCAACGGCAAGGTGGACCGGGCGGCGCTCGGCCGCGGGCCGTTTTTCGAGTCCGAGCGCCTGGATTCCAGCATCGAACGGGTGGCGCCGCGGACGGTTACGGAGCGCCTGATCGCCAAGGTCTGGAGTGAGATCCTAAATATTGAAGATCTCGCGCTGGCGGATCATTTTTTCGAACTGGGCGGCCATTCGCTGATGGCCACCCGGGTGATTTCCCGTTTGCGCCAAAGAATGGGCCTCGCGCTGCCACTGCGCACGCTGTTCGAGGCGCCGACCCTCGCCATGCTGGCCGCGGCCGTCGATGCGCTCCAGGAGGCCGGCTCCTCCGGCGAGTCTCCGTCCATTCCCAGGCTGGAACCCGGTCGT
>JBGTRP010000177.1:0-10778 GCA_041940685.1 Acanthopleuribacteraceae bacterium | reverse complement strand
GCGCGGTTGTCATTTTCCGAACTGGTGAAGCGGGTGCGCCAAACCGCGCTGGAGGCCTTCAGCCATGGCGATATGCCCTTCGAGAAACTGGTCGAGGAGTTGCAGCCCACACGCAGTTTGGCGTATTCGCCGCTATTCCAGGCGATGTTCATTCTGCAGAATGCGCCCAGAAAATTCCCGCGGACAACCGGACTGCGCTTTGAGCCGGTGGCCGCGCCGTCCGGCGCCGCCAAATTCGAGCTGACGCTGTCGTTGACGGAATCGCGCGAAGGCCTGAACGCCCACCTCGAGTACCGCACGCAACTTTTCGGCCGGTCCGCGATGCAAGCCCTGGCGGGTCATTTCAACAGGCTCCTGGAAGCGGTCGTCGAACAACCGGAACAGGGCATTTACGACCTGCCGATGCTCACCGGGGAAGAGCGCGCCAAACTGCTCGCCGACTGGAGCGACACCGCCCATCCGCCCCTTTCCTGCAACCTGGCGCCACGCTGGATCGAGGCCGGCGCATTGGGGAGGGAAGAGGCCACCGCGGCGGTTTTCTCACAAGGCCCGCTGTCGGAAAACATGCCGGACCGTTTCTTGACGCACGGGTTCCTACACACCCTTGCCAACGGCCTGGCCCATGAATTGGCGGGCTTGGGCGTGAAGCCGGAAACAAGGGTGGCGATCGGGTTGAATCCCTCCAGTGAGTGGTTGGTGGCCATGCTCGCCGTGCTCAAGGCCGGCGGCGTCTGTCTTTCCTTGGACATGAAGGCTCCCGAGCCGCGCCTCGCCTGGCTTTTGGCCGATGCAAGAGCGGAGATCCTCCTCACCCGCCCGCGTTACATGAACCGGACGCGTCAATTCCAGGGGAAGCGGCATCGCGTGGACCCTGAGATGGCTTTGCAAACATCCGGCGGCAAGCTCCCGCCTCCCGTAAAAATCCTTCCGGGGCAAGCCGCCTTCATGGATTATGTCTCGCTGGGCTCGGAGGAGGCCAGAGCCGTCATGACGGAGCACCAGGCCGTGGCGCATTATCTGAGCAGCGTCTCTCAAATCGGAGCGCTCGGCGCCGGCCAGACCGTTTCACTGACCGCGGGCCAGGGGAGAGGGGGCCCGGCGGATCACTTGCTGGCGCTTGGCAATGGCGGATGGAGCGTGATTCTCCCAAACCCGGAGCGGAGCTCCGCCCGCCAGCTCTTCGACGCTTTGACGCGCTACAGGGTTACGAGCTTGTGCGGGGTCACGCCCGGTCTTTTGCGTGTAATTTTTGGGGAAACCCAAGGCGCGCCTCTCCCTGTTCCTGGCCCACGCACGATTTTCGTGAACGGAGGCCGTTTTTCGGCAGTGGACCATGACCGGACCCGCCGGTGGATGGGCCCTCAATCACGCTTGGTCCATCTGATCGTTTCGGCCGAGGCCATGTCCGGACGCCCGGCCGTATCGACCGAAGACGCCCGCATCCTGGTTTGCGGACCCGAGCTGTCGCTGACCCCCACGGGCGCATTCGGCGAAGCGCTTTTGCCAGCCATGGGCGAGGCTCAGGGCTATTTCCAAAGACCCGATCTTACCGCGCTCACATGGATTCCCAGCCCCCTCGATGTGGCGCCGGGCGCCCGCCTGCTACGCACGGGACAACGGGTGCGCCGCCACCAAGGCCGTTGGGAATTAGACGGCCTTTACAGGTTGCCGGGCGCGAAAGGCGTCAATCGCGAGGAGCGCGAGGAAATAGAATCCCTGCTGTTGCGGCATGATGGGGTGGACCAGGCGGCGGTATTGGAAGATGAGACAGCCTCCGGCCAACGGCTTTTGGCGGCTTACGTGGGAACCGGAAAGCCCGCTACTGCCGACGCCCCGCTGGAAGCAACCCTGGAACCATGGCTCAAGAGCTGCCTGCCGGCAAGGTTGGTTCCGGACGCGATCGTCGTTTTGGAAAATCTGCCGCTCACCGACTCCGGCCTGGTGGATCGCGGGGCGCTTCCAGGCGTGGACAAAACTGAAATGGAGGGCGGGCGGCCAGCCTACGCGGCGCCTCGCTCTCCGCTGGAAGAAGAAATCGTTCGAATTTGGACGGAGCTGTTGGGTGAAGAACCCATCGGCATCCATGACAACTTTTTCGACCGCGGCGGACATTCGCTGATGGCCAACCGCGTGATGTCCCGCATTCGGGGCCTTTTCGGCAAGCCGTTGCCGGTACGCGCGCTTTTCGAGGCGCCCACCATTGCCCAATTGGCGCGCCTCGTGTTGGAAGACGCCTCCGAGGATCTTCCCCTCCCGCCGCCCCTGGTTGCGCCCGCCGAGTCGCCGCCCGCCTCCGATGGTTCGGGCAGGTCTTATCCCCTGTCGTTCTCCCAGCACCGGCTCTGGTTCCTGGACAGGTTGGAGGGGTCGAGCAGCGCCTACAATATTCCCATGGCCGTCGATCTCGCGGGTGTTTTACATGCGTCCGCCATGGAGAAGGCCCTCAATGAACTGGTCCTGCGCCACGAAACCCTGCGCACGATTTTTGTCTCCGACGATGAGGAACCCCGCCAAAAAGTGCTGCCGTTCCGCTTCCGCCCTTTGGCGTTATGCGATTTCAGCGGGCTTGACCCGCAAGAAGGCCTTCGTGAGGTAGACTTCTGGCTGGGACGGAATGGATCCCGGCTCTTTGCGTTGGACCGGGGCCCGTTGATCGGCTACTTCCTCGCGCGAACCGCGAGGGATGCGCATTCCCTGGGCGTCACCATTCACCATATTATCTCCGACGCCTGGTCGATCGGCGTCTTCATCCGGGAATTGGCCGCGGCTTACCGCGTGAATCTGAAAACCTCGAAAGGCCCTGGGGATGCCGGAAACGAACCGCGGCTCGGCCGATCCTTGCTTCCCCGCTTGCCGGTTCAGTATGGAGACTACGCGGTCTGGCAACGGAGCTGGCAGGGACCCGTATTCGAGGGGATGATGGCCTATTGGCGCAAAAAGTTGCGGGGCCTGCCCGAGCGATTGGAGCTACCCACGGATTTTGCGCGCCCACGGGTGGCTGAAGCTCATGGGAGAATCCACGCCTTTTTGATCCCGGAGCAGGATCTCAACGGGCTGCGCCGGTTGAGCCGAGAGCATTCCAGTTCCCTGTTCATGACCTTGTTGGCGTTGTTCAAACTACTCCTCAGCCGTTACAGCAACCAGGAAGATATTGCCGTGGGAACGCCGATCTCGGGCCGCAATCACGAGGCCGTGGAATCCCTGATCGGCTTTTTCGTGAACACACTGGTGTTGCGCACCTCGCTTTCCGGAAATGCCGGCTCGAAGCAGAGCAATCTCGCAACGCCCCGCTTCGATGAGATTCTGCGGCGGGTAAGCCAAACCGCGCTGGAGGCCTATTCCCACCAGGAAACGCCATTCGAGAAACTGGTGGAGGAATTGCAACCCACCCGCGCCCTGGCATACTCTCCCTTGTTCCAAGTAATGTTCATCCTGCAGAACGCGCCGCGCGAGGAAGCGAGCGCCGAGGGGTTGACCATCACAGCGCGGCCCTCCGATCAGACAGCCTCCAAATTCGATCTTACCCTGGCCTTCACCGAAACCGAATCGGGGCTATCCGGCCGGCTCACCTACCGTAGGAGTCTTTTCCATCAAACCTCCGTGATCCGGCTCGCCGGCCATTACCGCCAACTCCTGCGCGCCGCCCTGCAACGGCCGCAAGCGCCCATCGACCAACTGGACCTTGTAACCGAACACGAGCGTCTCGCCCTGCTGATCGAATGGAACCAGACCGAACGGGCATTGCCCGGCCCATGTCTGATCCAACAACTTTTTGAAGCGCGGGCAAGGCGCCATCCGGATGGGCTCGCCACGGTTTTTGCGGGCTCCTTAAAACCCGTGCCTCTGCCGGACCGGTTCATGACCTTCGCCGCTCTGGACCAAGTGGCCAACCGGCTGGCGCGCACGCTCATTCAGCGGGGCATGCGACCCGAACGCCGAGTCGCGATTTACCTGGAGCCCAGCTCGGATTGGCTGGTTGCATTGCTCGGGGTTTGGAAGTCCGGCGGCGCATTCGTGGCGCTGGCGACGGATTTGCCTCAGGCCAGGTTGGCGCAACTCGTGGAGGAAACCAGCCCCGCGGTCGTGTTGACCCATGCCACGAGCGTGGATCGGTTTGCCTTTTTTAAGGGTAAGCTCATCTGCTTGGATCGTTTGGACGGAATCCTATCCATCGATAGCCAGGGCCCGCCCCGTGTGGACATAGACGCCCGAAACACCGCCTACATCGTCTACACATCGGGTTCGACGGGAAGGCCCAAGGGCATTCAGACCACCCATCTCGGCGTCGTCAACCATCTGGGCTATGTTTCAAGAACCCTGCAACCACGGGAGGATGACTGGGCTTTACAACGCGCGGGCCTCGCCTACGATGCTTCGCTACGAGACCTTTTGGCGCCGCCCGTGATGGGTTTCCCAACGGTGCTGGCGCCGGAGCCGGAACGGCGTTTGCCGCGCCAGTTGCTGACGGCGCTCGTTCAGTACGGCATTACCCGCATCTTGAGTATTTTTCCCTCCCTGCTTCGCGCCCTGTTGGAGGAACACGAGGCCGCATCCCCGGGCGATTACCGGTTGCGATCGATCTACATCAGCGGCGAACCGCTTCTGGCGGCCGATTGCATCCGGGCGCAAAAGGTTTTCGGACAGGCTGTCCGTCTGGTCAACCAATACGGGCCGACCGAAACCACGCTGACGGCAAGTTACGCGGATTTGAGGACAGTATCGGCTGGCGAAGGCGGCGTGGCGATCGGAGGGCCGATTCAGAACACGCGCTTTTATGTGTGCGGGCCTGGTTCAAACCCCGCGCCCATCGGCATATTCGGCATGCTGTATATCGCGGGGCCGAGTCTTGCGCGGGGTTACCACGACCAGCCATCCGCCACCGCGGAAAGTTTTCTCCCCTGCCCCTTTGAGCAGGAACCGGGGGCGCGCATGTACCGGACGGGCGACCTGGTGCGCTACCGTGGTGACGGCTCGCTTGAGTTCGGAGGCCGCGTGGACGCCCAAATCAAGCGATTGGGCAACCGGGTGGAGCCAGGAGAAATCGAAGCCTGCCTTTTGGAGCATCCGGCAGTCGTGCAAGCCGCGGTGACGCTAGGCCAAGACGCGCGAGGCGAGCCGTTATTGTTGGGATATGCCGGCGCGGGCGATCCATCCAAGCGTCGGCGTCCCACGCCCGAGGAACTGCGCGCCTACTTGCGCGAACGGCTGCCCGCGTACATGGCGCCGAACCGTTTGATCGTTTTGGACCGCCTGCCGATGCTTGGTGGCGGCAAGGTGGACCGTCGCCGCCTGCCCGAGCCCGAGGAAGATTGGAATACGCGCGAGGCAATAGCTCCACGCCACGCGGTGGAAGAAATCATCGCCGACCTGTGGGCCGAGCTCCTTCGGGCCCCAACGCCGGGCGTGTACGACAGTTTCTTCGAGTTGGGCGGCCACTCGCTGCTAGCCACCCGGGTAGTTTCCCGCCTGCGATCTCTCTTCGGCGTGGACCTTTCCTTGCGGCGCTTTTTCGAATCCCCAACGATCGCGGCGCTCGGCGCTTGGGTCCAGGAAGCGCGTCGCGGGAACGTCCGCACCGCGCTACCTCCGTTGCGGGCGCGCGCTCATGAGGGACCGCTGCCACTTTCTTTCCCGCAACAACGGTTGTGGTTCCTGGAACGACTGGGCGGCTTGGGCGCGGCTTACCATGTTTCGCTCGCGGCTCGCATCCATGGTCGGCTGGCCACGGCATTTCTGGAGGGCGCGGTCCAGCGGACGACCGCGCGCCATGAAATCTTGCGTACCGCGTTCCCTGAACGCGACGGAGCCCCGGTCCAACGGATCTATCCCTTCAGCGCCTCTCCGCTCGTGGTGGTGGATTACCGCTGCCAGGCCGATCACGAGGCATTGTCTGGACGTCTGGCGCAAAGGCAGGCGGACCGGCCCTACGATTTGGCCGCCGGACCGCTTTTCAGGGTCATGCTCGTCTTGGGCGCGGAACCCATTCTGCTCCTAAATCAACACCACTTGATCTCGGATGCCTGGTCCATCGGCGTCTTGGTCAAAGAGTTGATGACCCATTACCGCGATCTGGCCATGGCGGAACCCGGCCGGGAGGCGCCCGATCGACCGCCGCTCGCGGTTCAGTACGCGGATTTCGCTTTGTGGCAGCGGCAATGGCTTGGTGACGAAGCCCTGGAGCGCCAACTCGACTATTGGCGGGCAACCCTGGATCAGGCGCCGCCCCTTTTGGAGCTTCCTCTCGATTTCCCAAGACCGTCTCTACAGTCCTACCGGGGCGAAGCCATTGCTTTCCGTCTTCCGGAAGCGCCCGCCCGGCGGCTACAGACCCTTTCCAAAGACACGGGGACCACGCCGTTCATGGGTTTTCTGGCCGCCTTTGCCACCCTGCTGTGGCGCTATTCCCGTCAGGCGGATATCGTGGTGGGCACGCCCATCGCCAACCGCGTTCACGAAGACTTGGAATCCTTGATCGGCTTTTTTGCCAATACCCTCGTTCTGAGGACCCGTATCGCCCCATCGGCAAATTTCGCTGAATTGTTGGCGAACACGCGCAACGCCTGCCTGGACGCCTACGCCCATCAGGATTTGCCCTTTGAAAAATTGGTAGAAGCGCTCCGGCCACGGCGCCACCTCAGCCACGCGCCGATCTTCCAGGTGATGTTGGTTTACCAAAACGCGCCCTCCCATAACGTAGAGATTCCGGGTTTGGGCCTGGAAACGCTGCCTCAACAAAGCGTTTTCGCAAAGTTCGACCTGCTGCTCTCCATCAGTCGCGCCCCGGAGGGGTTTGCCGCCCGGCTCGAGTACAATAGCGATCTCTTTCAAGCCTCCAGCATGCGCCGCATGACCGCCCATTTCAACAACCTGGTGACGGCGGTGGTTTCCCGGCCCGAGGCGCCGCTTCGCTCGGTGGAGTTTCTTGACGAGGAAGAACGGCGGCTGATCCTGATCGGCTGGAACCAAACCAGGGTAGTCGGTGAAAAAACCGTACCGCTCCATGAGGGAATCGAGATGTGCGCCGCACGGTTTCCGGACGCCACGGCCCTCTCCTTCGGCGGCTGTATGATGACCTACGGGGAATTGGAGACGCGGGCGAAGAGCCTAGCCGGCTACCTGCAACGGCGCGGTCTTCGACCCGGCTCGGTTGCCGCGGTCGCCATGGAACGGAGCCTGGAACTGCCCCTGGCGTTGCTGGCCATTCTCATGGCTGGAGGCGCCTACCTGCCGCTGGACACGACCCTGCCCGATCGGCGCCTGGCCTTTCTGATCGAGGACGGCGGCGCCGTGGCGCTGCTCACCCAGGCGCGCTTCAGGAAAAGGCTCTCGCGCTTCGGCGCGCCCGTCATCGCCTTGGACGGAGAACATTCGGGAACCGCCCACGGCGATTGGGTCAGGCTGGGAAGCTGGTCCAGCCACATGCCCGCCTACCTCATCTACACATCCGGCTCCACCGGTCAGCCCAAGGGCGTATTGGTGGACCATGCCGCCATCTACAATCGGCTGGAGTGGATGCAACGCGCGTACAGGCTGTCTCCTGCCGAGGTGGTGCTTCAGAAAACCACCTATGCTTTCGATGTCTCCCTGTGGGAATTTTTCTGGCCGCTGCTGACCGGCGCCCGACTGGTTCTGGCTCATCCCGATGGGCACAAGGACCCGGATTACCTTGGCCGTGCCATCGCCCGCCATCGCGTGACCACCCTGCATTTCGTACCCTCGATGCTGCATGCCTTTCTCCTGTCGAACCCGGAACCGGCCACCTGCCTGAAACGCGTATTTTGCAGCGGAGAGGCACTTGCCCCATCCCTTCGGGACGCCTTCTTCGATTGGAACGCTGACAGCCAATTACACAACCTGTACGGTCCAACGGAGGCCGCGGTCGACGTTTCTTTCTGGCGCTGTGAGGCGGGAGACCGGGACGCTTGGGTTCCCATCGGCCAGCCCATCGACAATATCCGGCTCTTTGTTTTGGACGAGCATCAGCTACCGGTTCCCATCGGCGCGTCTGGCCAGCTCTTCATCGGGGGTGCGGGCCTGGCCTTGGGCTACCCGCGCCGATCCGTACAGACCGCGGAGGCGTTCGTGCCCGACCCATTCGCGAACCTGTTCGATTGCCCCGGTTCGCGCCTGTACAAGACCGGGGATTTGGCCCGTTTCCATGGGGATGCCTCTCTACCCCAAATCCAGTTCCTGGGCCGCCTCGATTACCAGGTCAAGCTGCGCGGTTTCCGAGTTGAATTGGGTGAGATCGAGGCGATATTGAGCCAACATCCCTCCGTGAGCCAGGCCGTGGTTCTGGTTGGCGGAGAAAATCAGGACTACCTGGTCGCGTATGTAACGACCGAGGAAGCCGATTCCTCGAAGGCGCCCTTGGATCGGGAGGCGCTACGCGTCCATTGCGCCGCGAGTCTGCCCGAGTACATGCTGCCCACCATTTGGGTGAGCCTGCCTTCGTTTCCGCTCACGGCCAGCGGCAAAATCAACCGCGACGCGCTCCCCGAGGCCAGCCTCGCCGTGGAAACGCATGCCGAGGGGACCGCCGATTTTCAAAGCCCGCTGGAAACATTGCTGGCATCCATTTGGGAGGAGGCGCTCGGCAGGCCGCCATCCGGGCGTGAGGCGCACTTTTTCGAAATGGGCGGCCATTCGCTTTTGGCGACCCGGGTGATTTCTCGGGTTCGAGAGACCTTCGAGGTAGAACTACCGTTGCGGGAACTGTTCCGAGCGCCGGTCTTACATAATTTTGCGCAACAGATTCACCGGGCCATGCTCGATCATCGCGGCATGAGGAAACCGCCGCCGCCCCTGGTTGCCGGGAAACGAGGCGAGTCCTTGCCGCTCGCCCATGCGCAGGAGCGGATTTGGTTCCTGGAGCAATTGGACGATGTCGGCGCGGCCTACCATTTACCCGCGGTAATGCGGCTCTCCGGACCGTTGCGGGTTTCGGCGCTGGAGCGGGCTTTCGGTGAAATTGTCCGCCGTCATGAAAGCCTGCGGACCATCTTTGTCCAGGAGGATGGCCAGCCGCGCCAGGTGGTTCAGCCGTACGCGCCGCGGTCCATTCCCATCATCGACCTGAGCCACCGTGTCGCCGGTCCGGAGGATCCCCTGTTGGACCGCCTGGTCGCGCAAGAGGTTGGGCGCCGTTTTGACCTGGAAAACGGCCCGCTGGTGCGGGTGAAGCTGCTGCGGATCAGCGCGGATGAAAGCATGGAGCACCTGTTGCTGGCCAACATGCACCACCTGGTCTCCGACGGTTGGTCGCGCGGTATTTTCATCCATGAATGGACCACCGGCTACCGGCACTACCTCAGGAGTGGCCAGGACACCGCGCCCCCTCTGGACGACCTACCCCTTCAATACGGTGATTTTTCGGTTTGGCAGCGCGATTGGCTCGCCGGCGAAGTGTTGGGGCGCCAACTCGACTATTGGCGGGACCAACTGCGCGATGCGCCGGCGCGGCTCGATTTGCCCACGGACCGCCCGGTCCCGGCCCGCCGCACCTACGCGGGCGCGGCGCGCGGGTTTTTGGTTCCCGAGGAACTGGTAACTAGGCTGAGGATATTCTGTAGGGAAACGGGCGCCACCCCGTTTATGAGCCTGCTCGCGGTCTTTCAGACGATGCTGGCCCGCTACAGCCGTCAGTCCGACATTGCGGTAGGCACGCCCATCGCCAACCGCCATTTCAAGGAAACCGAGCCGCTGATCGGCCTTTTTGTCAACACCCTCGTCCTGCGCACCCGATTCGAACCCGGTTCGGCCGGAAAAGCTCCGGGATTCCGCGCATTGGTGCAAAAAGTCAGAAATGACGCCTTGGAGGCTTACGCCCATCAGGATCTGCCATTCGAGCGCCTGGTGGAGGAACTGCAACCGGAACGCAACCTGAACCAATCTCCCCTGTTCCAGGCAATGCTCATACTGCAAAACGCGCCCCTGGGCGCAATTGAATTGCCGCTGTTGAAGGTTTCCCCCTTCGGCCGGGAAGAGACTACCGCCAAATTTGATCTGACCCTCGTGTTGACTGAAGAAGGCAAGTTTTTTGGTGGGAGCCTGGGTTACAGCACTGAGCTTTTCGATGGCGCAAGGGTCCAGGCCATGATCGGCCATTTTCTGACTCTTTTGGACCAAGCCTTGACCCATCCGGATCTCCCCGTGACGCATCTATCCCTGTTACCGGATGCGGAACGAAAGCACATCGTGACGGACTTGAACGCAACGGATGACAGGCCCCTCCAATCCGCGACAGTGGTGGAGGCTTTCACTCGGCAAGCGCGGGCCCACCCGGACCGCGTTGCGGTAGTCCAGGGAGGCGGGCTGCTTACCTACGCCGAGCTCGAATGGAGAGCGAAACTCCTGGCTCGTGAACTCAACCGGCTTGGCGCGGGACCCGGCGCACTGGCCGGCATTCTCGTGGACCGTTCACCGGAAATGATGATCGGTTTGTTGGGCATCCTGCAAACGGGGGCGGCCTATGTGCCGCTGGACCCGGCTTTGCCGTCCCAACGCCTCGCCTACATGCTGGCCGATGCGGACCTGTCCGTGCTGCTTACCCCGCGCGCGTTGCCGCGGCCCGCTCACGAGGTAGCGACGCTTTTCCTTGAAGATGTAGTCGGGCCTCGTGCCGGGGCGTCCGGGCCCGCCGCCGCGCGCGAGGCCCCAAGCTTGGCGCGGCCCGCGATGCCGGCCTATGTGATCTATACCTCGGGCTCCACGGGACAACCCAAGGGCGTGGCCGTCTCTCATGGCAACTTGGCAAATTTCCTTTTTTCCATGAGTAG
>JBGTRP010000176.1:0-10798 GCA_041940685.1 Acanthopleuribacteraceae bacterium | reverse complement strand
TTACAGTTCCTGGGACGGCTCGGCCAACCTGACCTTCAAGCTCGACGATCAGCGGCGTTTTCGGCTGATCAACACCCATACCGAGGCCACGCATGTACCCCGAACCGACCGCATCCAATCGGGCCGCGACCTCCTGTGGGAATACCATCCCCAGAAGCTGAGCCTGCATGGCCTGCGTTACGAGGTGCGTCCCAAAAACGGGTTTCTTGATTTTATGGACCTCGGCGTGGGCTACCTGCGCCAGGATGAAGGCACCTTGCGCATTTCCTCGGGCTCCCCCGATCGACTGAGGACGACTCGTACCCGCGTGGACACCTTCCAGGTGAACGGCACCTTCACCAAAATCACCCAAAAGGTGCAATGGATATTCGGGTTTGACGGTCAGTTGGATGGGGTGGACGACAGCGCCTTCAACACTTCGCTTGTGGATCAAGGGAGATCCTCGGCGCAACCCAAATTTCCCGATGATGCCCGTTACCGAACGCTGGGCGCTTTTTTGGTTTCCGATATTCATGTGCGAGGACGCCACCACCTCAAGGCGGGCCTGCGCCAAACCACCGCCGAACTGCAGGGCAGCCTCGCCGAGCCGATCGGCAAGGTAGACGAGCGCTACAACCAGTTGACGCCGTCGCTTACCTGGTCGATCGTGGGCGATACCAGCTTCTTGAGCCTGGGGATCAATCAGGGATTTCGAGCGCCGAACCTGGAGGACAGCCTTTCCCTGGGTCCCAGCAACCAGGGATTTGATGCGCCCAACCCCGGTCTCCAGCCGGAAGAGCTTTGGAGCTACGAAATCAACTTCCGCAAGGAATTCGGAGGCCAGCTTTTTCAGGCCAGCCTATACACGGGCCGCTACGAGGGTTTGATCGAAAAGGTGCCGGGCGCCTTTCAGGGCGGGGACACCTATTTGGGCGAACCGGTCTTCATTTTGGACAACGTGGGCAAGGCCAAGGTCGACGGCGCCTCCTTGCGTTATCAGAACCAGATCAACCGCCGCAACCGTATCCACGCGGATCTGAGTTGGGTGGAGGGCACGCAGACGGACCGGGACGAGCCCATGTCCCGGATTGCGCCCTTGCGCGGAAACCTGAACTGGACCTTCCACGGGGAGCGGTACCAGTTTTCCAGCGTGTTTTCATGGGCGGAGCGGCAGGACCGGCTCTCTCCCAGCGACATCGAGGATAGCCGGATTCCCGTGGATGGCACGCCCGGATATGGGGTGCTTCATCTGCGAGGCCGCTACAATTTTTCCGAAAAAATATCACTCAACCTCGCGCTGGAAAATGTGGGCGACAAACTGTACAAACACCATGGATCCGGCATCTTCGAGCCGGGCAGGAGAGCCCTGCTGGAGCTTGAGGCCAAGTGGCGCTGATTTCAAAGGCGTACGGCGCGGATCGAAGGAGCGGTCGATCGGCCGGACTCCTTGCGGAGGCGCATTCATGAGTTCGGGCCGCCAATGGCAATCCTGGGACCCGGATTTCTGGGATTTTCAGGACTTGTTGGATAGGAAACCCGAACCATCCCGCGACCCCCTGCCGCGGGAAACCCTTGAGGGGAAGTCGGTGTTGGTGACGGGCGCGGGCGGCTCCATCGGCGCGGAGCTCTGCCGATTGGCGGCCGGTTTCGGGCCCTCGCGCCTGATTTTGTTGGATATGAACGAATTCGGGCTCTACCGCGTGGAAGGCCTTCTGAACGACCCGGGGCATCGGGTCCCCATCTTACCCGTGCTCGGTACGGTCTCCGACGGGAGGTTGCTCGCGAAGCTGCTGGCGGAAGAGCATGTGCAAACCATCTACCATGCCGCCGCTTACAAACATGTTCCCCTGGTAGAACGCAACCCCGTGGCCGGTGTCCGCAACAATATTTTCGCAACCAAGCTCCTGGCCGAGGCGGCCCGCGAGGCCGGCGTCGAGGCGTTGACCTTCATTTCCACCGATAAGGCGGTGCGGCCCACCAGCGTGATGGGCGCGACCAAACGCGTCGCCGAAATGGTGCTGCAGGACCTTGCCCTGGAGGAGGGTGGGACTCGCTTTTCCATGGTCCGCTTCGGCAATGTGTTGGGCTCCTCGGGTTCGGTCGTTCCCCTGTTCCAGGAACAAATTCGTACGGGCGGTCCGGTTACCGTGACCCATCCCGAGGCGACCCGCTACTTTATGACCCTGACCGAGGCCGCGCAATTGGTTTTTCAGGCGGGCTCCCTGGCCAATGGAGGGGATCTGTTTGCGCTGGACATGGGGGCGCCGATCAAAATTCTCGACCTGGCGGAAAGGATGATTCGCCGGGCCGGACTTATCCCCCGAGATCCCCAAACCAGGGAGGGAGATATTGCCATTCAGTTTACCGGATTACGCCCGGGCGAAAAGCTGAATGAATCGCCTCCGTTTGAAGCCGACAGCGAACCCACCCCTCACCCCCGCATCCGGCGCGTGCGGGAGCGTCTTCCATCGCCAGGCCAAATCGCCGCCCTGTTAGGAACCTTGGAAAGCCAGGTCCATGCTCGGGATACGGAAGGCCTGCGTCAAACCCTGGCCGCCGCGGTTCGCCCGTTCGGGGCCAGGCCATCTTGAGCCTCCGTTCGGGGCCAGGCCATCTTGAACCTTCACCCGCATCCATTGGACCCTCATCTGAGGGGATCGCTCATCCAGGCAAAGCGAAAAGAAAATCGGTGTGACTTTTTATCTCTTGGTGTCACTAGCCCTAGTAGAACCACCAAGTGTGGTTCAAAATATTCAACATGCGAAGGAGAATTTCGATGAGCAAAATAATTTTTTGGGAAGGCAACGGTTGTGACCAGAACAAGCTTGGATCGGTGAAGGTTGGAGATTGTGAAGGCGAAGGACACTGCGTGACTTGGGGTGATAAAAAGACTTGGAACCTGACAAAAACCGATGATTGGATCCCCAACGACGAAGCCCGGTCTTGCACCCTGGAAGACGTTCCCGAAGGTACGGTAATCACCTTGTACGACAACTCGGAAGGCGACAAGGATGACGACTGGACGCAAATCACCGTCAACAAGAGAACAACCAACGATGTTTGTGTACCAAGTTTTGAACAAGACTTCAGCGATGAGTGGTTCACCGAGAATTACCATAAGAACAATGGTCTCCAAGGGAAAGTTTCGAGAATCGAAGTGAGTGTCCCGTCGAAATAGCGCTGATGAAATCCACCCGCGCGATAGTGGTTTAAACCCTTGGTAGCGGTTGAGAATCATTTGGAAAAAAGGGTCGGTCCTCGTCGTTCGGCAATTGGGGCCGACCTTTTTGATGTTCAGAATGTTGCTATTAGGACCAGCGGTTTTTCTAGAATCGGCTTTTGACAATTCGTTTTGCCGGCATTTGCAGCTGGCATCGAGGCCGCGGCCGTTCAAAATTGCCGGCAAAAAAAACGCCGGGCAGTTGGAGGCCTCCGGAACCTTTGCCAGCAATCTTCCTTATGGGGTATACAAGGTGGATTTCATGTTGACCCTGTTTCGCTTGGGTCCTCCTGAGGTGAGTGCAGGGTTTTTGCCTTTGTGCTGGTTCAGTGGGAATTGGAAAGTCGGGATTAATTTTAAGCTAGTTTTTCGGTTTTGTTGATAGATGGGGCGCAAGGCGTTCAATGGGGCCAGGCCATCAATGGGCCTCCGGATTACGCCCGGGCGAAAAGCTGAATGAATCGCCTCCGTTTGAAGCCGACAGCGAACCCACCCCTCACCCCCGTATCCGCCGTGTGCGGGAGCGCCCGCCATCTCGAGGTCAAATGGCCGCTCTATTGGAAACCCTGGAGAGCCTGGCCCGCGCGCGGGATGCGGAAGGTCTTCGCCGGGCGCTCGCCGCCGCGGTTCGCCCGTTCGGGCGTCCGATTGGGGCCAGGCCATCTTGAGCGTCCCGGGACCGGAGCGTGAGGCCGTTGATACGCAAGGGTTTGAATGGGGCCAGGCCATCAAACGGTTCCATCGAGTGCGGTGATGCCGAATGTCGTCGATCCCTATTTAGGTGGGGGAGGGCGGCGTTTGCGGGGGACGCCGCGTACGGGCTTGGCGCTCCAGGGGTCCTCGGGCCAGGCGTGTTTGGGATAGCGTTGGCGCAACTCCTTACGCACCTCGGCATAGGTGGTGTTCCAAAAACCGCGTAGGTCTCGGGTGATCTGGGCCGGCCGCATATTCGGGGCCAGAAGGTGGCAGAGCAGGGGCGTCCTGCCCCGCGCCACGGTCGGCGTATCGGCCAATCCAAAAACTTCCTGGAGCCTTACGGCCAAAACGGGTAGGCCCTCGGGTTCCAGGGCGGGTTGGTAATCGATGGCGATGCGGCTCCCGGTTGGCGCGGTCCACGCCTCGGGGACCTCGCGGTCCAACAAACGCCGCTGTTGCCAGCTAAGGCGAGCCAAAAAGACCTCGGACCAATTTTGGCGGCGCAGATCACCGAGCTTGCGTTTTCCCAAACAAACCTCGGGCAAAAGGCGAATGATGCCCTCCTCGGATACATCCGGCCATGATTCTTCCGGCAGGCATTTTGCCGCGAAACGAAGGCGGTACAGAAGTTGCCGGTCTTTTTTGCCCGGTTTGAAAATGGCGTCCATGCGCCGAGCCGCCTCCGCGGCCAAAACCCGAGCCGCCTCTTCCCCATCCAATTTGGCTCCCTCTCTTTCCCACAGGACCAGATCTTCGAAAAGGACCCTTCGCATCCCCGCCACGGACTCGGTTTGGGGATCAAAAACCGCTTCTATTCTCTCGGTTACCTTCAAATTGCGGCGGACATCATCCAGGGTGAGGGGCAGGATTAGGCCAGCCTTACAGGCCACGCGGCGGTCGCCCCGCTCCATCAGGTCCAGCGCCAAAAAAAGCTCGAAATCATCGGGAACCCGGGCCGCGTCATAGGCGACGCCCCTCCCACCGACCATGATTCCCAAGCCCTTTCCCCGCGCTTTGCACAATCGGTCGGCATAGCCGGCGAGCAGCAGTGGGCCCAAGTGTTTTTCCAGGTTTTGCACGGGCGCCGCGGTTCGTCGCGGCCAAATTTTTTCCGCCTGCCGGAAGATTTGACGGGCGGCTTGCAGCACCCGCCGGTCCGATGGCCGAGACCCCCGCGCGCCGTTGAATGCGGCCCAGAGCTGCTGAAGCTGATCGACCCAATCGGTTTGCGCGGGGACCCCGGCGGATTCATTTAAATACGCGCACAACAAAGCGCCCTCGCGAATCCGGCCCGCCTCTGCCGCCCGATCCAAGATAGAGGCCAAACGCGGATGCAGGGGAAGACCCACGAGGCGTTTGCCCTTGGAAGTCAATCTGCTTTGAGAATCTATGGCGCCCAGCCGTTTCAAGGTCGTGCGCGCGATTTCCAGCGAGCGCGGGGGCGGCGCCTCGAAAAAGGGAAAATCGCGAAGATCGGGACCGTGGAAATCGAGGATGTGGAGCAGGGTTGCGGCTAGGTCCACGCGCTGGATTTCGGCCTTTTCCTGGGCGGACAACATGGCCTGGAGGTCCCGTCCCCATAATCGAACGACCCGCCCGGGCCCGGTTCGCCCGGCGCGGCCCGCGCGCTGATCCGCGCCCGCGCGGCTGATACGGACCCGATCCAAGCGGTCGATTCCCCGCGCGGGATCTTGGCTCACCTGCTTGTGGAAACCGCTGTCGATCACGGCGGTGACGCCTTCGATGGTGAGCGAGGTCTCCGCGATGTTGGTTGCCAGGATCATGCGCCGCCGTGCGCTCGGCGCCAGGGCCGCGTCTTGTTCCGCGGGGGAGAGGGAGCCATGAAGCGGCAACAAATCGAGCGGCCAGCTTGCCCTCCCGAGGTAGCGCAGAACCGAGCGGATCTCGGGCGCTCCGGGAAGAAAGGTCAAAATATGGCCGCCGTCATCGTCGGGGTCCTCCAGAAGGTTGCGCAACGCCCGTTTGCAACCGGGGCCCAGACCCTCGCCGGCCCCTGTATCCATGTAACGGATGTTCAAGGGATGACGCCGCAGCTTTACTGAAATTACGGGACAGTTCCCCAGAAACCGGGCCACGGGTTCCGCATCGAGGGTCGCGGACATGACCACCAGCTTGAGATCATCGCGGATCGTCAATACTTCCCGCAAGCAAGCGAGGGCGAGGTCGGAGTGAATGGATCGTTCGTGAAACTCATCCAAAACCACGCCGCTTACGCCCTCCAAAAGCGGATCATCGATCAGGCGCCGGGTGAGGATCCCCTCGGTCATGACCAATATACGGGTTTGGCGCGAGCACCGCCGGTCGAAACGGATCTGATAACCTACCAGACCGCCAAGCTTGTCGCCGGACTGGCCGGCCATGTAGGCGGCACAGGCCCGAGCCGCCACCCGCCGCGGCTGCAACAGGATGAGTTGGCCCTTGCCAAGCAGGCCGGAATGCAAAAGCGCCGGAGGAACGCGGGTGGTTTTGCCCGAGCCGGTGGGCGCCTGGAGCACCGCGGCCGGTCCCTTGGCCAAGGCATCCAGGAGTCGGGGGAGCGCACCATCGATGGGAAGTTGGCTTGATCCTTTCATGGCGACCTTTGACGATAGCATGGCGGTTTCGGGATGAGAACCAGGGAACGAGAAAGGTGTTTTTCAGATTTTAGGAATAAAAAGGGGGCAATTTTTTCCCGAGATATGGGATGGACGGCGTGACGGTCACGGGGTATCCTTGAATGAGAAATGGATTCACCTATCAGGGGCGCTCTCAAAGTCCCGGCGACACTCCCAATGGGGCCCAGGCATTTTGGAGGCTGAGCCATGCTCGTTTCGTTTCTTTGCTTCTTTTTCCCCTTTGTCCTGCAGGATGAACCCTTTGTAGATGAGACTCTTCAGGTCGAATATGTGGTGCTCGACGTTTTCGCGCATGGGGAGGATGGCGCGCCGGTAACCGACCTGGCCGCGACGGACTTTGCGGTTTGGGATGATAAAAGGCGGGTGGATATAGAAACCTTTCAAGTGCTGGACTTTCGCGAGCCGCCCTTTGCCCGGGGCAACCAGCCGGCAGAAGTCGATCCCGTGCAACAGACGATGATCCTGATCATGGACTTTGCGCTAGCCGGCCCGGAGGAGGTCCAACGGGCGATTATCGAAATTCAGGATTTCCTCATCGCCATGGAGGAACGGCAAGACCTGCAAATCTTCATCATCAGCCTGGAGAAGGGTTTTGTCACCCAGGGATTTACCTCCAATCCCGATCAGGCGCTCAGCGATCTGATGGCGTTTGAGGCCGGTTTGGCGGACGATCTGCAGCAGAATGCGCTCAACGCCCGCCAGTTCAGTCTGGTTTCGCTGGAAGCCAATCTGGGCTCCTGTTTTACCAAATCCATGAAGACCTCGGACCAATTCGGACCGGGCAGCGCCTCCAGTGTGGTGGCGCCCTGCCTGGAAAGCGCGTACAACGTGTACACCGAGGCGCAGACGCGCGGGTCGAACCAGATTTTGGGCCTTTTGGGGAAGGTGATGACCTGGTTGTCTCGGGTGAAGGGGTTGAAAAGCCTGTATTTCGTTTCTCCGGGACTCTCCGTCTACCCGGGCCGATCCGGCGCTGGACTCGCCCAGGATTACCTGAGCGCCGTGGAGGGAAAGGTTTCGGGCGGCTCGTTCACCAATATTTCCAGCATCAACCGGACCAGTCCCAATCCCGGCGACAGGGCCGATGACCCCTTCCTTGAATTTGACGCGCGCACCCGCAAGATGACGGGCTTTCAGCACGAGTCCCTGGAATCCCGCTACCGCGCGGTTGCCCACCTGGCCCTCGCCCAACGCATGGTGTTGCACACCTTTACCTTGCCCAAGGACCATCGGCTCGATCGGCAGAAGGGCAGCTTCGCCCAAAGCGGAACCCAACTCATCGACAGCTCTCAAGCCTATCAAGCCTTTGATAAGGAACTGGAAGAAGGCCTGGTCCGCCTGGCGACAACCACGGGGGGCGTCCATGTCAACAACCCCGCGCTCGCGGATGCGATCCAGAAAACCGTACAAGATCGGCGCTTCTATTACGTGTTGGGTTATCCCAAATCCGCCAAGGGCAAGTTGAAGTTTCGCGAAATACGAATCGAATGCCAGCGGGAAGGCGTGAGCTTGGGGTATCACGCGGGCTATTACGCGGGCAAGAGCAAACGAGGCAAAAAGAAAAAGGGCTGATTTGGGAGCGAGGGAGCCCGCAAGCCCAATATCTTCGAGATGCCGGGTTCTCTCAGCCCAATTGGATTTGAGTAAAATCGGTTGCCACGGGATGCTTGGAACCCGCCGATGTGCCCGGGCGCACCAATTGTGTGGTTTGCATGCCCGCGAGGGCGGCCGCGTCCAGCTCCGCCTCCACATCCGAAAGGAAGAGCACCTGTTCGGGTTTCATGTGTAAGGCGTTCGCAATATTCAGGTAAGAGGCCGCCTCTTTTTTTGGTCCCGATCCGGTATCAAAATAATGGGAAAGGAGAGGCGTGAGGTCGCCGTACCGGGTGTGGCGGAACAACAATTGTTGCGCCTGAACCGATCCGGAGGAGTAGATGGCCAGGGTCAACCCTTGCGATTTCCATCGCTCCCAGGCGGGTTTCACGTCCTCGTACAGATGGGCGGTATAGGCGCCGCTGGTATAGCCATGCTCCCAAATCATGCCCTGAAGGGCTTTGAGCGCGGGGTGTTTGCGGTCTTCCGCGATCCATCTCAAGAGCGCGGCGGTCACCTCGCCGGCATCGGGTTCCGCTCCCGTTTCCTCGGCAACCGTCGCCCCGGCTCGCCGCAATTGAGAGGCAACCTCCGGACGGTCGCGATGTTCTGCTACAAAACGGGCCAAATGGTCGCGGGAATAGGGGAATAACACCTCGTGGACAAAGGAAATCGACGTGGTGGTTCCCTCCACATCCATTAACAGGGTGGAAATCATCTCAGGCGTATTCCGGATTGTATTTGGCATCAATGCCCGATTCCGTGTAATGGGGCACCCATCCGGCGGGGTCGATGAAAATGCGGATCGCCCTCACATGGGGCCGCCCGCCCAGGTCGAACCAGTGCCGGGTATGGGCGGGCACGGAGATCAAATCACCCGCCTGGCAGAGCATGGAGAAAACCGGACCGCCCTCCAAATGGAACCAGAACAAACCCTGGCCCTCGATAAAATAGCGAACCTCATCCTCGTCATGAGTGTGTTCGGCGAGGAACTTCTGGCGAATGGCGGGCAAACCCTCGGTATCCGGGAACACCGAAATCACATCCGCGACCTGGTAACCGCCTCGCTCCATGAATGGCTTGAGATCGGCCTCGTAGGCCTTGAGAATGGTTTCTTGGTCGGCATCGGAAGGCAATGGCGCCGAAGGTTTCCATTGATCGTGAAAAATCCCCCGCGCCTCTAAAAATGCGCGGACCTCCGCGAAGCCCTCGATGGTTTTTCCTTCATCCGGAATGCGCACAATACCCAATGGACTACCTCATTCAGGTCAGGATGTGGACCGGCTGAAACACTCCATTAAAAATTCGAAGGTTTCCACATGCCTGCGCGCTTCCCGCGTGTCCCGGCCCCAGGTATACAGGCCGTGACCCTCGATGAGGAAACCGTGCATCGCCGGTTCTCGCCCCCAATAATCACGCACCCGTTGCGACAATGCAACCATATCTTGTGAATTGGGGAAAATGGGCAGGGTTTCCTCATGCTGGTGGCCGTGGATTCCGGCCAGGCCCTTGAGGATCTCGTAACCGGAAAACACGAGCTTGCCTTCATGCGCGTGACGCATGGAAAGCACCGTGGCCTGGACCGAATGGGTATGCAACACCGAGCCAACCGCCCCATCCTCATACAGCAAGGTATGCAGTAGCGTCTCCGCGGATGGCCTGGCCCCCTCGGGTTCGATGGCCTGGCCCCTTTCGTCGACGACCATTACGTCTGCTGGTGTAAACGCGTATTTGTCCACTCCCGAGCGCGAGATGGCGAATCGGTTGGGGGCGAATGCCAGACGAGCCGAAAAATTGGAGCTGGTTGCCGGTGTCCAGCCGCGCAACGCCAGGAAACGAACTGTTTCCGCGAGCTCGCGAGCCGTTTGTCGGAATTGCGGGTGTTCCAGAATGGATGCGCTCATGTGGCTTCTTATATCAAAATCCGGGGCGGTTCGGAACCTTTTACCCGGGTATTCCTAGCGGGGCGACGCCCCAGCCCATCCAGGCTTGTAGGTTCTGGCTGCGCCGCCCCACGCAACAAGCTCCAAGCTTCAAGCTCCAAGCAACAAGTTGAGTTTGCGATGCCCCCGCTTGTTTCTTGATGCTTGCAACTGCCGCATTGGCGTTCCCAAAACACCACACAAAAGTAAAGGTTTTGACCGCCAAGGCGACTAGGGCTGGCTTTCCAATAACCCGGCGGCTATCCTAAAATAAATGAAGGGAAAACAAAAGGCGATCGGTGTGTGGCGCACCGGTTGATGTTCGGATTGCCAGTCAAATGATCCAGCCCGTTCTAGTCTTGAGGCCAAGGGCCGATTCCCCACCCTACCCAAAAGGAGCGGCCGCATGTTTCCGGTGCTTTCGTTATTTTTCAGTTGCATTTTGAGCCTGAGCGATACGGACATTGTCAAAAACGGAAAGCAACCCGCGAATGCCAGCCAGACCATCGGCCTGGTTGAGGATCTGCGGGTGGGACCGGAGGCTGGCGGAGACGCCTACATTTGGTCGGGACCGGATGTCGCGGTCCGGGTGGATGAGAACGGCCATCTGTTCGTGATCGATCCAGGCGGTAACCGGATCCTGCAGCTCGATGCCGACGGAGGCCTCGTGCGCCAAATCGGAGGACCTGGCCAGGGGCCCGGAGAATTTCAGGGACTGCGCTACTTTCAGATTCTTGTCGATGGCAGCGCCG